>PTKA01000035.1 GCA_002937525.1 Alphaproteobacteria bacterium MarineAlpha10_Bin3 | reverse complement strand
CGTCGCCGGCGCGATGGCGTGGCGACGCGTTTTGCGGGTTCCAGGCGGCCTGTTGATCACCATGGCGGTTTGCATGACGCCGTTGGCGATCTATGGGCTTCAGCGGTGGCTGGACCTGTGGGGGTTCGACGATCCCGGCCAATACAGCGACTTCCACCGCTGGATCCGGGGCGGGTGGTTCGCGATGGAAATGGCGACCATCGCCACCGGGTTAATTGCGCTGTGGTTTTTCCGGTTTCCCTTCCTTAGCGCGCCGGTCGCGTTTGTTCTTTGGTATGTGGCCATGGATTTGACGCCGATCATTTCTGGAGCCGACGGCTTCGACTGGGCGCTACGCCAACTGGTGTCATTGTGGTTCGGGCTGGCGATGATCGTCGGCACCTATCTCATCGACCGCCGTACTGGACGGGATTTTGCCTTCTGGGGCTACCTGTTCGGGTTAATCGCATTCTGGGGCGGATTGTCCTTGCTCAAGAGCGATAGCGAAGTATCGAGGTTCGCCTACTTCCTGATCAACCTTGCCCTTATATGGATGTCCGTATTCCTGCGCCGCCGGGTATTTATCGTGTTTGGGGCGTTGGGCGTGCTTGGCTATATAGTATATTTGGCGCAGATAATTTATATGGAATCAGCGCTCTTTCCCTTCATCCTTACGGCGTTTGGCCTGGCCATCATCTATCTTGGAATACTTCTTAAACGGCACGGTGCCAGGATAGCGCAGGCGGCCGAAAACACGTTGCCCGCATGGATGCAACGGCTGCGGCCCGGTGAATGAGCCGGCAGCCGGGCTCGACGCGCGCGTGCCCGGCGGCACGACAATGCGCGACGGCCACGAACGAATCTTTACCGGCCTACGCGGTGGGGTCCGGTACGAAGCGCAGATAGGGCTTGGGCGCCCGCCAGCCATTCGGGTATTTTTCCTTGGCGGCTTCATCGGACACCGCCGGCACGATGATGACATCGTCGCCGCGCTGCCAGTTCACGGGCGTCGCGACCTGGTGATTGGCGGTCAACTGGCACGAGTCCAGCACCCGGAGCACTTCGTCGAAGTTCCGTCCGGTACTCATCGGATAGGTCAGCGACAGTTTGATTTTCTTGTCCGGTCCGATCAGGAAAACGGTCCGGACCGTCGCGTTGTTCGCCGCCGTGCGTCGTTGCGACGAATCGCCTTCGCTGGCCGGCAGCATGTCGTACAATTTGGCGATCTTCAATTCCGGATCGCCTACCATCGGAAATTCGACCTTGTGACCTTGGGTTTCCTCGATATCTTTCGACCATTGGGCATGGTCGCCGACCGGATCGATGCTGAGACCGAGGATTTTGCAGTTGCGCTTGTCGAATTCCGGTTGCAGGCCGGCCATATAGCCGAGTTCCGTCGTGCAGACCGGCGTGAAGTCCTTGGGATGCGAGAATAGAATGGCCCAGCCGTCGCCGATCCACTCATGGAAATCGATCGTCCCCTGGGTCGTTTCGGCAGAAAAATTCGGTGCTTCATCATTGATTCTTAATGGCATGACTTTCTCCCTCACCGATTTGTAAAAGTTGGAGCTACGCGCCTTGGATTCCCTAATTCCGATCCAATTACGGCATGATCAATTATATAGTTTTGCGCGCGAACGCGCCAACCTCCCCTATCACGGGGCCGGTCACGGGATGCCGGGGAGCAGGGACCATCCACCCCAGCACCTCTCTCGCGCAACCGGAGATGTTTGGAAAATTCCGTTCTGACCGCACTCTATCGAACCGGCGCATTCGCGGGCATACTCAAGCGCTATCGGCCCCAAAACGCGCCGGACGGAAATCGGAGCGCGATGAAAATAAAACTCGTGGCGGATGCCAGGGACCGATCAAAACAGGGAGGGATGCGATGAATCGAGTGGATGGCAAGGTCGCCCTGGTGACGGGCGGCGCGCGCGGGATCGGCGGCGCAACCGCAACATTGCTGGCCGAAGCCGGGGCCGCGGTGGTCGTAACCGACCTGTTGGCGGCGGATGGCCAGGCGTTGGTCGACGAAATCAACCGGGCCGGCGGCGCCGCGGTCTTCATGCGGCACGATGTCACCAACGAAAGCGAATGGAAGCAGGTCATCACCGCGACGTTGCAACGCCATGGCGGTCTCGACATTCTGGTCAACAATGCCGGCATCTGGTCGCGCGGAACGATCGAGGAGACCGCGGAGGCGGAATTCGACCGGCTTTGCGCGGTCAATCTGAAGGGCGTGTTTCTGGGCACCAAACACGCCATCGGCGCGATGAAAAACCGCCCCGCCGACGGCGATAGCGGCTCGATCGTCAATCTGTCCTCAACCGCCGGTCTGGTCGGATCGGCGACTTCGGCGGTCTACAGCATGACCAAGGGCGGCGTGCGGCTGTTCACCAAATCGACGGCGATCGAGGTACGCGCGCGCGGCTACAATATCCGCTGCAATTCGGTCCATCCCGGCGCCACCGAATCGCCGATGCAGGATGACATTCTCGCCACCAGCAATATGAGCCCGGACGAGATCGAAAAATTCATCGCGAACCGCAATCTGCTGGGCCGTTACGGCAAGCCGATCGATATCGCCAATGCGATTGTGTTCCTGGCCTCGAACGATTCGGCCTTCATGACCGGCTCGGAAGTCGTCGTCGATGGCGGCTATACGGCGCGTTGAGGGGGCAAAGGGAGAATGCCGTGAACGACTATCGATCGCTGCGCCTTGAGCAGACCGGACAACTCGCCACGGTGACCATGCTGCGCGCCCATTCGCACGAAGAAATTGCCGATGTCTTCGTGCGCCTGCGCGCCGACCATGGCGTCCGGGTCGTGATTTTGACCGGTTCGGACGGCGAATTCCATGTACCGGCCCCGGCCAGCACCTATATCCTACCCGGCGGCAAGCACAGGCTGAGCGACCCGGCGGCCGCATGGCGGGTGTTTTCGGCCATCGTCCGCGGCCACCAGGCCTTGGCGGAAATGGAAAACCGGTCATCGCCAAGGTGAACGGCCCGGCCTTCGGTTTCGGTCAAAGCCTGGCGTTTGCCTGCGATTTGATCGACGCCAAGGTCGACGAAATGGTCCAGGGGCTGCTGGCCAAGGGTGCCTATACGCTGGCCTGGACCAAGCGGCTCTGCAATCGCCATGTGGTCGAGCAGTTGAACCGGTTTCTGGACGCCGGCATCGGTTATGAGATGGTCGGATTCCTACAGCGTGAAGCCCTTGGCGGCGAAGACCCCCAATCGCTTTGACGCCAATGCAAAGCGATTATTGCGCGGCGGCGGCGCTGTCTTGCGTCATGCCCAGTTTTGGCAGGCCCGGCGCAAATTCGGTCAGGATATGGCCCGGCGCCGGCACCGGCAGGTAATCCACGCCGTCGAAGACCCAAACGCCATTGACCCAGGTGCCGTGCAGTCCGGGGGCCCGGCGCAGCAACCGTTCGCCACCGGCCGGAAGGTCGAAGAAACGCTCCATCTTGGTGATCGTGATCGTATCCGGATCGAACAGCATCATATCGGCCCAGGCACCCGGCGTCAGGCGGCCGCGCTCGAGGATGCCATAGGCGTCGGCCGGATCGCTGGTGAGCTTGCGGATCGCGGTCGGCAGGTCGAAAAGGCCGCGCTCGCGCACCCAATGCCCCAGGAAATACATCGCGTAGCCGGCATCGCACAGCAATGCGTTATGCGCGCCGGCATCCGACAGGCTGATCAGCGTGCCGTCATTGACCAGCAATTCGGCGACCCCGTCCTCATCCATGTTCAGCATGAAGAAGGTGAATTTGGTCTGGAAATCCTCCTCCAGGCCAAGTGCCAGAAAACAATCCAGCGGGTCCATGCCGCGTTCCTTGGCGATCGTTGCAATCGAGCGGTCTTCCAGCGCCTTGTTCTTGTCCAATGACGTCACCGTCACCGATACCCAGTCCCAGCGGCCCTTGAAGATGTGCTGGCTATCGGGTTTGTCCAGCGTCGCGCGGAAGGCGTCGCGGAAGGCCGGGTCGGTGAAGATCGCGCGCAACGCGTCATGGTCTTCGGTCGCCGGCCAGGGCGCCATCGCCTTGAGGATGTAGGCGCGATCGAGGGTAAAGGACAGGCTGAGCGGCTGGCACGAACCCTGGGCGTAGACCGGTACGCCGCGCGCGCGGGCCGCCGATGCCGCCTTGACGATGCCAATCGCCCGGTCGGGCTGGTGCGAGAAATGAAACAGCGGCGCATAGAAGCTGGGCCGGCCGCTGATCCGGCTCATTTCCTCCATGAAGGGGATGGCGTGATGTTCGCCGCAGGTGGCCATGAAGACGCCGTGGTCGAACTTGGCCATCACTTTTGCAAAGGCCCGGAATTCCGCGTCCGTGGCCAGCCGGGACGCGATCGGAATACCGCCGGCGCCGCGATGATTTTCGTTCGACGATGAACCAAGGCCGATCGCGCCCGCCGCCATCGCCTCTTCGAACAGCGCCAGCATCGCCGCCAACTCCGCCGGCGTGGACGGCCGTTCGGAACCCTGTTCGCCCATCACCGCGGTGCGCATCACCGTATGCGAGGCCAGCACCGCGACATTGGGATAGACACCCTTGGCCTTCAGCATGTCCAGATATTCGCCGAAGCTCTCGAAGCCCCAATCCATGCCGGCCTGCAACGATTCCAGCGCCATGCCTTCGACTTCGGCCAGATTGGCCAGGATCATGTCGCGCTTGTCGGCCGGCGCCGGCGCGACGCCGAAGCCGCAATTGCCGATCACCACCGTGGTGACGCCCAGCGCGCCTGCGGGTGACGCGGTCTGATCCCAGGTAAGCTGCGCATCGTAATGGGTGTGCAGGTCGATCGCACCCGGCGCCAGCACCAGCCCCCGCGCGTCCACCTCGTTGGCCGCCGCGCCATCGACCGTGCCGACCATCGCTACGCGGCCGTCCTTCACCGCCAGGTCGCCTTCGATTAATGCATTGCCCAACCCGTCCGCAATGCGCGCATTCCGGATGATCAAATCGTACATAAGGCCGCCTTTCCGCCACCGATTTCCAAGCGCCGCGACTATACCAAGGCGCGCCAGGCGATTGCCAGCCGCGAGAACCTAGTGGATATTGGCAAGGAAAGCGCACGGGTGCCAACATGCGACGAGAAGGAACGGCGATGGAAAAGCTCATCATCGAGGCGCGGATCAACGAATATGCGATGCGCGAGGTCAATGCCAAGGTCCCCTGGACGCCGGCGGAAATCGCCCGGGACGCGGCCGACTGCCGTGCCGCCGGCGCGGCGATCGTTCATTTTCATGCCCGTGAGGACAACGGCGCGCCGAGCCATCAAGCCGATACCTATGGCGAATGTATTTCCCGGATCAGGGCGGCCAGCGATGTTCTGGTGCATCCCACGCTTGGTTTCGTTGCGCTCGACGCGGCGCCCAAAGAGCGGGTCGGCCATGTGGTGTCGCTGGCCAAGGACGCGGCGCGCCGGCCGGATTTCGCGCCGATGGACATGGGCAGCACCAATATCGACCGCTATGACGCCGCCAAGGGGCGCTTTCGCACCACCGATCTGATTTACAAGAACAGCACCGCGACGCTGCGCCATTTTGCCCAAGCCATCGCCGGGGCCGGGCTAAAGCCTTATCTGGTTTCGTGGAACATCGGGTTTACCCGCCAGGCGCTGGCCTTTCTGGAACTGGAATGGGTCGCGCGCCCGGCCTTCCTGCTATTCGTTCTGACCGACGGCGAGGTGCTGGCTGGTCACCCCGGCACGCCCGAAGGCCTGGACGCCCATCTTAACCAGTTGCCGGACGATCCGGGTTTGCATTGGTCGGTGTGCAATTTCGGCGGCGAGATGCTGGGACTGGTCGATAAAATCATCGCCGCCGGGGGACATATTGCGATCGGCCTTGGCGATCATCACTATGGCGCGTTCGGTTGCCCGAGCAACGCCGAGCTGATCGCCAGGGTCGCCGCCCGCGCCCGGGCGCTGGGCCGCGACGTGGCGACGCCGCAAGAAACCCGCGAAATGCTGGCCATGGACCGCTAGGATTCGAGCCTACCGGCCGAGGACCGCTTCGGCGATGCGCTCCAGTTGCGCCCCCATCTCGGCTTCGGTATCGACGAAATCGGGCCGCACCACAACCCGGTCTGCGCCGGCATCGAACAGGGATTTAATCAAAGCCAGGTCGGGGGCCTGGCCGTAAACGGTGATCGTGATTGATTTGGGATCGCGTCCGGCGGCCATTGCCAGGGTATCGAGTTTCCGCCGGCTGTCTTCCAGTTCCGCCGGCGTTATCCGGTTGGGCAACCAGCCATCGGCATGATCGACGATGCGTTGCAGCACGTTCTTGGCGCCGCCGCCGATCAGGATCGGCGGATAGGGTTTTTGCACCGGCTTGGGATAGGAACGCACCGGGGGAAAATCGAAATATTTACCGTGATGTTCGGCTTCTTCTTCGGTCCACAGTTTTTTCATCACGTCCAGGGCTTCGCGGGTCTGAGTCCATCGATGGGCGAAATCGCCGCCCATCAGTTCGGTTTCCTCCTTCAGCCAGCCGGTCCCGATGCCGAAGATGAACCGTCCGCCACTATATAAATCGAGTGCGGCTATTTCCTTCGCCAACAGCAGCGGGTTGCGTTCCGGCACCAAGGTGATCCCGGTTGCCAGCTTGATGCGTTCAGTCACCGCCGAAGCCCGCGCCAGCGCGATATAGGGATCGGTAAAGTGCGAATAGGTCCATGGAATCTCGCCGCCGGTGGACGGAAACGGGCTTTGCGAATGCACGGGAACCGCTGGATGTTCCGCATACCAGATCGAATCGAACCCCAGATCCTCTGCTTTCCTGGCCATGAAAGCGGGGTCAATGGTATAGGCCGGGAGCGGTACCGATGTGCCGATCTTCATATCGAAATCCATTGCAATTGGGTAAAAGCGCGCTATCGAAACTACATCATGTTATTATGATCTAGAAATGGATAATCCTGGGGCGCCGCATAGCACGCAACCGAAACTCGCTCGATATCCGGTTGTTCGGTTACTTTTACCGGTAAAATGGGATGATGGCCGAGTTGGCGAATGGGTAACCCAGTTATGACGGATACAAAAGAACGCAAATTCAAGTTTGTCATTATCGACGACGATCAGGACATCATTGATTTGGAAACAGCGCTCCTTGCCAAAGAGGGGCACGAAGTCATATCTCTCATAAAAAGCGATAACGCATTACAAGTCATTCAACAAGAACAGCCCGATTGCGTTCTGAGCGACATCATGATGCCTGACATCGACGGCATGATGCTTCTCAAACAAATTCGTGACGATAAAAGTTTGGACGACATAAAGGTCGTATTGGTTACGGGGCGATCCTTTGCGTTCGACCGGCGTCAGGCAATGAAATTAGGGGCCGATGGGTTTATTGGCAAACCCCTCGATATCGCTACCTTTGCCGAAACCGTTATCGAAATTATTGTCGATGAAATAGAAATGACGTTTTGGGGCGTCAGGGGAACGCTACCGGTACCGGGGCCAAAAACACTAAAATATGGCGGCAATACCTCATGCATGACGCTTCAATTCGCCAAAGGCCAGTTTTTTGTCTTCGATGCCGGCACCGGCATTAAGGCGTTATCCAACCACCTGATGGCGACACGAGACGGCAAACTTAATGCGAAGATATTTATCTCCCACCCGCATTGGGACCATATAAACGCGCTGCCATACTTCGCGCCGCTGTACATTCCAGGGAACGAATTCGAAATCCTCGGGGCGGCGCACGCTTCGATCTCTCTGCGCGATCTTATTTCGTCGCAGATGGACGATGTTTATTTCCCCATCACCATGAAAGATTTTGGCTCCCATGTCGAATTCAGGGAATTGGGCCAAGGCGCGTTCGACGTCGATGGGATAGCTGTTAAAACCATGTTGCTGAGCCATCCCGGCAACTGCCTGGGGTACCGGATCGACTATAAAGGGCGCTCCATCTGTTACATCACCGACAACGAATTATTCCTGCCTGAATCGCCAAGTTACTATCCCAATTATGGCAATAATCTGGCTTCTTTTATCGAAGGAAGCGATGCGCTGATTACCGATTGCACCTATAGCGATGCGGAGTACGCCAGCAAGGTGGGTTGGGGACATTCGTGCATAAGCCGAGTCGTCGCGCTGGCGCACCGGGCAAATATCCGCGTTCTATACCTCGCCCATCACGACCCCGACCAGGACGATGATGCAATCGATGGAAAATTCGAATCGGCAAAAAAATATATGCGCGATCTGAACAGTTCGACCGATGTGCTGGCGCCGGCTGAATCACTCACGGTTTTTATCTGATATTTCCAGCCGGCCACCGGCGCGACGACTTGTTCAGTCTTTTCGTTCCGCTGCGCGGCCGCGCCGTCTCAATGGCTTATGTAATCGCGCAAATGGCTGGCTTCGGTTTCCAATTCCTGCAACCGGAATTTTACCGCGTCGCCGATACTAACGATGCCGGCCAGCACGCCGTCGCGCAAGACGGGGATATGGCGGATGCGCCGGTCGGTCATCAATTCCATCACTGAGATTATCGTATCGTCCGGCGTACAAGTCTTGACCTCGCGGGTCATGATCGTTTCGACGCGCTGGTCGAGGAGGCCGATCCCTTGTTCGGCGAGCCCGGTTACAATGTCACGCTCCGAAACAATACCGGCGATATCGCTGCCTGTTTGGCTGACAACCAACACGCCGATGCGTTTATTTCTGAGGCGATCGACGACATCGGCAATCAGGGCGGTGGCATGGATCGTTTCCACCGTCTCGCCCTTGTTTTTCAGTATGAATTTGACTTGCATAGGCGGCCCTCCGTCGTCCAGAGAGAAAAGATCGACACTTCACGCACCGAATGTTAGCCCATTTTTCCTAATATTAGACCGTAAACAGTGCAATACCTACTGCTAGAATATACCCAATTACCGCACCAGAAAATATTTGAGGCTGACCCAGATAACTAGTTCAAGTACATTCTAACCCATTGCCTTAGGTGCAATAATTGAGATGCTGGGTCACTGTTGTTAAAACGCCACTCACATTC
>PTKA01000349.1 GCA_002937525.1 Alphaproteobacteria bacterium MarineAlpha10_Bin3 | reverse complement strand
CGGCGGTTGGGCGATGGATTTTTGCTCGCTCATGGCGTCGT
This sequence comes from Alphaproteobacteria bacterium MarineAlpha10_Bin3, assembly GCA_002937525.1. Lineage (GTDB taxonomy): Bacteria > Pseudomonadota > Alphaproteobacteria > UBA8366 > MarineAlpha4-Bin1. The sequence continues at coordinate 3,096 of PTKA01000349.1, read as the reverse complement.
TTTCCTCGATTGGCCCCGGTCCTGGTTACCATATTTCGGCGAAGGGGCGCAGTTCCACGTTGAAGGACCAGGCGCTGCGCTCCTGATGGGCCGTCTGATAGATCGCCTCGGCGATTGCCTCGGGCTTGGCGAAACGATTTTCCGCCAGTTCGGGGTGACGCCGGCGGGTCCAGCGCAGATCGATGATCGCGTCGATTACCACATAGGCGACATGGATACCCTTGGGGCCCAATTCGCGGGCAATGGCTTCGGCCAGAACCCGTTGCGCCGCCTTGGTCGGCGCGAAGCCGGAAAAATTCGGTTTGCCACGCCAGGCCGCGGTGTTGCCGGTGACGATGATCGAACCCTGACCGCGTTCGATCATCGCCGGGGCGACGGCGCGCGCAAGATACAACAGGCTCATCGTATTGACGCGGAAATTGGCCTCGACATCGGCCGGGTCGATATCCATGAAACCGCCCCAACTGCCGCGCGCCGCATTGTGCACGACGATCTCCGGTTCGCCGAGTTCGCACCGGCATTGCGCCAACGCCGCGTCCAGCGCGGCCGGGTCGGCGATATCACAGGGCAAAGCAAGGCTTCCGGCGAGTTCGGCTTCGAACTCCCGCAATCGCGGTTCGGAACGCGCCAGCAACGCAACCCGATACCCGCCTTTCGCCAGCCGTCTTGCAACCGCGCCGCCGGTTCCCCGGCCAACCCCCGCCACCAGCGCCACTTTATCGCTCATTGCCTGCTATCCTTGATGCATCTTGGTAATCTTGATTTACTTCGCTGCAGGAATACAAGTGAATTTCGCATCCTATCGAAAACGGAGACCGCGACCATGGAACTATCCGATTATTCGGTTCTCACCTTCGATTGCTATGGCACGTTGATCGATTGGGAAAGCGGTGTCTGGGACGCCATGCAGCCGCTGTTGCAGGCCAGTGGCCGCGACGATGTTACGCGCGCCAGCGCGCTGGCGGCGTTTGCCGGAATCGAGAGCGCGCAACAGGCGCAGACGCCGTCGCTGGTGTATTGCCAGCTGCTTGAACGGGTTCACGCCCAGCTTGCCGACCGCTTCTCGTTGCAAAGCGATGCCGGTATGGACCGGGCGTTCGGTGCATCGGTGCCGCACTGGCCGGCCTTTCCCGATACCGCCGATGCGCTGCGCATCCTCAAGCAGCACTACAAGCTGGTCATTGTGTCGAATATCGACCGGGCCGGTTTCGCGGCTTCCAACCGGAAGCTCGGCGTGGCTTTCGATGCGGTCTATACGGCGCAGGATATCGGATCGTACAAGCCGGACCCGCGCAATTTCCAGTATATGCTGGGCCATCTTGCCGATGACCTGGGTATTTCGCCCGGCGATATTCTGCACACCGCGCAAAGTCTGTTCCATGACCACGCCCCGGCGCGCGACGCCGGGCTGGCCCGCGCCTGGATCGACCGCCAGGGTCAGTCCAAGGGCGGCGATTGGGGCGCCACCACGCCGGTTGCCGACCGCCCCGATGTCGATTTTCTGTTCGCGACCCTGGGGGCCATGGCGCAAGCGGTTCCTGGTTGACGCGCCGTTTGCCCATCGCGCCGGTTTTGCTACACTCGAATCAGCAGCAAGGAGAAAATCATGGCAAAACTTCGGCATGTTGCCGTAACCGTTCCGAACCTGGAAGATGCGGCGCGGTTCTACGAGAAGACCTTCGAGATGAAGCGGGTATTCGAATCGCCGATCGCCATAATACTTTCCGACGGCGTGATGAGCCTGGCGATCCTCAAATTCAAGAGCGACGCGCAGGCCGGCGATGAGCGCGGCAAGGATTTCCACGGGTTGCATCATATCGGGTTCGTCGTCGACGACATGGCGGCCTATCAGAAGAAGATCGAAGCCAATGGCGGCAACTTTCATATGCGGCTGCCCGGCGCGACAGACGATACCGAGGTGAAGTTCCGCGATCCCAACGGGGTGGTCTTCGATATCGTCAGCGAAGCCTACGCGCAGAAAGCCTGGGGCAGCCGGACCTAGCCGGGGCCTTGCCGGTGTTCCGCGGTGCCGGACATGCGTGGATGCGCCTGGCCGTCTCTTTGATCCTGCTGACGGCAAGCGGGTCGGGCATGTATGCCGCGATCGTATCCTTGCAACCGATTGCGGCCGAATTCGGCCTGTCGCGCGCCGCCGCCTCGATGCCGTATTTCATGACCATGATCGGCTTCGGCCTGGGCGGTGTGGTGATGGGGCGGCTGTCGGACCGGATCGGGGTCATGAAACCGACGCTCATCGGCGGGCTGTGCCTTGGTCTTGGATATATCGGCGCGGCCTACGCTACCTCGTTATGGATGTTCACGCTGATCCATGGCGTGCTGATCGGGTTTTTGGGCATGTCGCCGTTCATGGCTCCGCTGGTCGCCGATATTTCGCATTGGTTCAAGCGCCGCCGGGGATTGGCGGTCGGTATCGTGATCAGCGGCAGCTACGTCGCCGGGACGATCTGGCCGCCGGTCATACAGCACTATGTCGATACCATTGGCTGGCGCGCCGCCTACAGCGCCCTGGCGGTCGTATGCTTCGTTACGGTCGCGGCCTGTGCGCCATTGCTGTACCGCCGGCAAACTGGCGCAGCCGATGACGGCCGCAATGGCGATCGCGTGGCTGGCGCGCGGCCGCTCGGCTTGGCGCCAGGACAATTGCAATCTCTGCTGTGTTGCGCCGGGATTGGCTGTTGCGTCGCCATGGCGATGCCCCAGGTGCATCTGATCGCCCATGCAACCGATCTTGGCTTCACCGCCGCGCGGGGCGCGCAGATGCTGTCCTTGATGCTGGCTTGCGGCGTCGTCAGCCGGCTGGTTTCGGGCCTGCTGTCGGACCGGATCGGCGGCTTGTCGACATTGTTGATCGGTTCCGGCTTGCAGGGACTGGCGTTGGTCGCCTTCACCTTCGCCGATACGCTCACCGCACTGTACATCGTCGCTGCGTGTTTCGGGCTCAGCCAGGGCGGCATCATCCCGGCCTACGCCATCATCGTGCGGACCTATTTTCCGCCCGGCGAAGCCGGCGGCCGGACCGGGATGGTGCTGATGTTTACCCTGGTCGGCATGGCGGTCGGCGGCTGGATGGCCGGG
>PTKA01000348.1 GCA_002937525.1 Alphaproteobacteria bacterium MarineAlpha10_Bin3 | reverse complement strand
CGGTGAGCGTCCCGCGCCCGGGGTTGTGAATTGGACATACGACGGTGGGACACAGTTTGGTGAGCTAGACGGCGCTCCTTCCCAGCGCGTTGACTATATTACGGAGCTGTTCCAGCAGGCCGGGTTCATCGCCGAGGCTTCGAGCGTGATCCTGTCTTCAACGTGGTCAAAGATGGTTGGCTGGATACCGCTGGGGCTTATCGCTTGTCTGGCGAGGAAGAACAATGCGGGCGTCTTGTCCAACAGCTCACTCGCCGCGGGGTATGTGGATATCGTGCGCGAGCTCAGCGGCGTGGCGAGGGACAAGGGGATCCCGTTGACCGATACTGGCCCCTACCACGTGAGGTCCTGGTGTCAGGGAACAGTGGAGGAGGCCGTTGGTCGGGTTACAGTGTCTCCCATAGCGAGCAGCCGGTCGACCCCATCGGCGCCGCCGTCGGCCGACACCGCAATCTTGCTGCCAGTGTTTTTGCGCAGCAACCAGCCGCCGGTGACATGATCTGCATGGATGTGGGTTTCCAGCGTATAGAGCAGCGAAAGACCCAGTTCGCCGAGCAGCGCGCCGTCGCGCCTGGCCTGTTCGAATACCGGATCGATCATCACCGCTTCGCCCGTCTCGGTGTCGGCCAAAAGATAGGTATAAGTGCCGGTTTGCGAATCGAATAGCTGACGAAAGAGCATGGTCCCGAACCTCCTGGATCAATATTATCGCAAATTACCGCCTGCGCACCGTCTTAAAGCGTGCAGCACAGCCGCAGCTTAAAGCGTGCAGCACAGCCGCAGCTTAAAGCGTGCAGCACAGCCGCAGTGCGTCCAGCACGGCGGCGTGAATGTTGCGGCTGGCGACCGCATCGCCGATCCGGTACACAGCAAATCCGGCGGCGGCGGCGGGCTGCGGGCGCCCGGCCAGCAGGCACTCGATGTCGGTCACGCCGTCATTGGCCGCCCGCGCGCGCAATTCGCCATACAGCGCATCGGCCGGCACGGTGCCGCGTTCGACCGCGATCTGATCGGCGGATTGTTCGAACGCAGCCCCGGTAACCTCATTGACGAAATGCGCGGTCAGCCGGTTGCCGTCGCGCGCGATGCGGGTCAACCGGTGATCGAACCGCATCGCAATAGCCAGCTCATAGCCGCGTTTTTTCCAGATCGCGCGTTCCGCATAGGTCAGTTCCGCCGCCAGATAGCCGTCGATCGACACCAGCGACACGCGCCGTCCAGCCAGCGCCAGATATTCGGCGCAATGCGGGGCCGGATGCCGCCCGGTGCCGTCATAGACGATGATTTCCTCGCCGGCGCGCACCGCCCCGGTCAGGATGTCCCACACACTGGTGCAAAATTGCGCGCCGTCGATCCAGTCCAGATCGGGGATTCCGCCGGTGGCGATAATCACAATATCGGGGGCTTCGCGCAAAACGTCTTCGGCCTCGGCATAGCGGTTCAGGCGGATATCGACGCCGAGCCGCGCCAGTTCGCCGGCGCGCCAGTCGATCACGCCGATCAGATCGCCGCGCCAACTGGCCCCGGCCCCGATCCGGACCTGACCGCCAAGGGCTGGCGCGGCTTCGAACAGCACCACGTTATGCCCACGTTCGGCCGCCACCCTGGCCGCTTCGAGCCCGGCCGGACCGCCGCCGACGACGATAACCGCGCGGCCTGGATGCGCCGCGCGGGCGATGGCATGGGGCAATGCCGTCTCGCGGCCCGTCGCGGCGTTGTGCAGGCAGGCCGGGCGGGCCGGGGACATACAGTGGGTTGCGCCGACGCAGGGCCGGATGCGCGCTTCCTCGCCGCGCCGCAGCTTGGCGACGATATGCGGGTCGGCGATATGGGCCCGCGTCATCGCCACCATATCGAGCAGCCCGTCGCGGATCGCATGCCGCGCGGTGGCGATATCGACGATGCGCGCGGCATGAAAAACCGGCAAGGAAACCTCGCGCTTGAAGGCGGCGACCGGGCCAAGCCAGGGCGCGATGGGCGCCGCCATGCCGGGCATGTTGTGTTCGGCCAGGACGATTTCGGTATCCATGCGGCCATAGACGGCGTTGAAGAAGTCGATCGTGCCGGACGCTTCGAACACCTGGGCAATAGCGACGCTGTCGTCGAAGGACAGACCGCCGCCCTCGCCCTCATCGACCGCAAAGCGGAACCCGACGATGAAATCGTCGCCAGCACAGCGGCGGATTTCCTCATGCACCATGAGGCCGAAACGGCAGCGGTTTTCCAGCGAACCGCCGAAGCGGTCGGTCCGCCGGTTGGTGGCGGGCGACAGAAACTGGCCGATCAGATGGGCGCTGGCCAGGGTCTCGATGCCATCCAGCCCGCCATCCCGGCACCGTCTGGCCGCAGCGCCATACGCCCTCACCACACGGCCAATGTCGTGTTCGTCCATTTCCTTGGGAAAGCTGCGGTGCAGGGTCTCGCGGATCGGCGACGGGGCGATGGTGGGCAGCCAGTTATCGGCATAGGGTTCGCCGCGCCGGCCAAGATGGGTGATCTGGCACATCAGCGCGCAGCCATGGGCATGGATGCGTTCGGAAAATTGCTGAAGATAGGGAATGATCGCGTCGGTGCCGACATTGAGCTGGCGGAATATCGAGGGCGAATCCGGCGCCACGTTGGATGAGCCGCCGAACATGGTGAGGGCGATGCCGCCCTTGGCCTTTTCTTCGTGATAGCGCTGATAGGCGTCTTTGGGCAGACCGCCTTCTTCCAGGCCGCAGGCATGGCTGGTGCTCATGATCCGGTTGCGCAGCAGCAGATTCTTGAGCCGGAACGGTTCGAAAAGCGGGTCTTTAGCGGTTGGCGGCATCGCGCTCGATCCTGATTGGCTGGCGCGCCAATCCTATCGAATCAATGCGCCGAAGATCAACCGAACAGATAGGCGGTGATCGCCACCGCGGCGACAATGCCGGCCAGGTCGGCGGTCAGCGCGGCGGCGAGCGCGTGCCGGACACGGCGGATCTGCACGGCGCCGAAATACACCGCCAGGACGTAGAAGGTGGTTTCGGTCGAGCCCTGGAAGGTGCTGACCAGATAACCGATATAGGTATCCGGCCCGGTCGCCGGGTCCTGGATGATCGAGGCCAGTATACCATAGGCCCCGGACCCCGAAAGCGGCCGCAGCAGCGCCATCGGCAGGGCT
>PTKA01000347.1 GCA_002937525.1 Alphaproteobacteria bacterium MarineAlpha10_Bin3 | reverse complement strand
CGATGGCCCCGCGCAACGCGTCGGCGTGGCTCGAAGCCAACTGATTCGTGCTGGACAGGAAGTTGGGCTTGAGCATCACCTGCTCGCGGATCTTCGGGACAAGGTCTTCGCGAACGAGATCCATCGCACCGAAGATGTTGTCGCGACGGAATATCGATTGACCAACTCGTGTCGTCGTCAACGATCAAATCGGCGTCTTCGCCCGGTCCCTGGAAGACGCCGCTTTGATCGGCGAGTGCCTGATGGCCTACGATCCGTCCGACCCCGACACAAGGCTCGGCGCGGCACCGCGTCTGGCGAAAATCTGCTTGTCCGAACCGCCGGCCGAACCCCGCTTAGCGTTCGTCAAGTCACCGGCATGGGACAAGGCCGATGCGGCCACCCAGGCGGCCTTCGGGGAACTGCACGAATTTCTGGGCAAAGCGTGCGACGAAGTGGCGCTGCCACCCGAATTCGACGCCGCCATCGGCGATCATCGCACCATCATGCATGCCGATCTCGCCCGGTTTCTGGCTGGTTATATGGACCGCGGCGAAGACAAGATCAGCGACGTTTTGCGCGGCATGATCGACGACGGTAAAACCGTGCGCGCGGTCGATTACAACGCCAGCGTTGACCGGATTGCGCCGCTGGCCGACTGGATCGAAAGCCTGTGCGACGATTACGACGCCATCGTCACCCCGGCGGCGTGCGGCGAAGCGCCGCTTGGACTGGACGCGACCGGCGATCCGGTGTTCTGCACGACCTGGACTTATCTGGGCGTGCCGGCGCTCACGCTGCCGCTGATGGAGGGCGAGAACGCCATGCCGGTCGGCATCCAGCTCGTCGGCCCGCGCGGCGACGATGCGCGGTTGCTGCGGACCGCCAACTGGCTGGTCCAGCGCCTCGCCGAGGAATAAATCCATCGAATTTCGCCGCAAGTTGGCGCTGGCCGCGATCGAATGCTACCATCTTTTGCGAAGGAGACGGTATCATGGCCTTGCAGACGATCGATGTGCGCCCGGTGGCGGGGGCGCTTGGAGCGGAGGTTTTTGGCGCCGATTTGTCGCAAGATCTCTCCAACCGGGCCCATGACGAAATCCACCGGGCCTTTCTCGATCATCAGGTTCTGTTCATCCGCGATCAGACCTTGACCCCGGCCCAGCATGCCGCATTTGCGCGGCGCTTCGGGCCGCTCAACATCTATCCGTTCGTCGAAGCGATAGAAGGCGAGCCGGAAATCATCGAAATCGTCAAGGAACCGGACGATTTCAAGAATTTCGGCGGCGGCTGGCATTCCGATTCCAGCTATCTGGACCAGCCGCCGCTGGGCACCGCGCTTTACGCGCTGGAAGCCCCCGATATCGGCGGCGACACGATGTATGCCGATATGTACGGCGCCTACGATGCGCTGTCGGACGGCATGAAAGCCATGCTGGGCGGCCTGACCGGCATCTGTAGTGCCGCCTTGCGCGCATCGGGCGGCCGCGCCGCCGGCATGAAGAAAACCAGCGCCATGAAAGCCGCCAACATGGACCAATCCGACGCCATCGTCGCCGAACATCCAATCGTGCGCACCCACCCCGAAACCGGCCGCAAGGCGCTGTATCTCAATCAGGCGCACACGATCCACTTCAAGGACATGACCGAAGCCGAAAGCAGGCCGTTGATCGACTATCTTTGCGATCACGCGGTGCGGCCGGAATTCACCTGCCGCTTTCGTTGGCAAACCGGAACCCTGGCGCTATGGGACAACCGCTGCACGCAGCATTTCGCGATCAACGATTACCACGGCCAGCGCCGCCGGATGCACCGCGCGACGATTCAAGGCGACAAGCCGGTATAGAGGATACCCCAACGGCATGACCATGGAAGACAGCATCGTCGTCGATACGGCGACGCGGGTATTTCGGGACCTTGGCGACCCGCAGACCATCGTGAATGCCGGCGATGAGGGCTGGAAGGAAGAATTATGGGCGGTGCTGGAGGAATCCGGGCTGACCCAGGCCTGGACGCCGGACGATCTGGGTGGTGCCGGGGCCAGCATGACCGACGGTTTCGATGTGTTGCGGGTTGCCGGCGCATTTGCGGTATCGGTGCCGCTGGCCGAAACTTTGCTGGCCGGCTGGCTGCTGTCGCGCGCCGGGATCGTCGTGCCGCCGGGGCCGATGACCATAGCACCGGTGCGCGACGGCGAAACACTCCGGCTTGACGATGCGGGCGTGCTGCATGGCGCCGCCCGCGATATCCCCTTTGCCAGCGAAGCCGGCCAAATCGCCGTGCTGGCCCGGCGCGGCGACGCGCGCGTCGTCGCCCTGGTCAAGCGCGCCGACTGCACGCTCGCGAGCGGGGCCAGCCTGGCCCGCGATGCACAGGACCGGGTCGATTTCGATGGCGTGACGCCAATCCTGGTCGAAGCCGCGCCGGACGGCATCGACGAAGCCGCGCTGTTTTCAATGGGTGCGGCCGCGCGGGCCGCCCAGATGGCCGGCGCGTTGCAGGCGATCCTGGATATATCGGTGGAATACGCCAAGGAACGGGTCGCCTTCGAGCGGCCTATCGGCAAGTTTCAGGCGGTGCAGCACAATCTTGCCCGGCTCGCCGGCGAAGCGGCGGCGTCGATAGCCGCCGCCCAATCGCTGGCCGAACGCATCGGCCGCGACGGTTCGTTCGGCGACGCGGTCTTTGTCGAGGTCGCCTCGGCCAAGATCCGGGTCGGCGAGGCGGCCGGCGAAGGGGCGGCCATCGCCCATCAAACCCACGGCGCGATCGGCTTCACCAACGAACATATTCTGCACCGCTACACCATGCGGCTGTGGTCGTGGCGCGATCAGTTCGGCAGTGAAAGCCACTGGGCGGTGCGCCTTGGCGAACATGTCGCGGCGGCCGGCGCCGATGAATTATGGCCGATGGTCACCGCACCTTAGGGTACAGGGGAAATCACACGCATGGCTCAAGCAATCAAATTCGACCCGGTCCGCCTGCCGCCAGAGGCCGAGGCGCTGCGCGCCGAAGTCCGGGAGTTCCTGAACGGCGAAATCGCCGCCGGGACCTTCGATCCGGCCACCGCGCCGATCAACGACAGTTTCGACCGTGAATTCAGCCGCCGGGTCGGGGCCAAGGGCTGGATCGGCATGACCTGGCCTAAAAAATATGGCGGGCAGGAG
>PTKA01000346.1 GCA_002937525.1 Alphaproteobacteria bacterium MarineAlpha10_Bin3 | reverse complement strand
GCGCACCGGATCGCCGAAAACTGGGTCTATGGCATGGCGGAACTGGATGCCGGCCAGCCCGAACGGATCGCCGAGGCAAGGCGCGTGAGCAACCCCGGCTGCTATCCGGTCGCTTCGGTCGCGATGCTGCGCCCGCTGGTCGATGCGGGGCTGTTGGCGCGCGATGCGGCGGTCACGATCAACGCCATTTCCGGCTACAGCGGCGGCGGCCGGGGCCTGATCGAAAAATACGAGGACCCGGATTGCGCCGGCTATACCGAGGCACCGTTCAATGTTTACGGGCTCGGCCTGGCGCACAAGCATGCGCCGGAAATCCATCTTCATTCCGGTCTGACCCACCGGCCGCTTTTCGTGCCCAGCGTCGGCCGGTTCGCTCAGGGCATGATCGTGCAAATCCCCTTGCAACTCTGGTCATTGCCGGGTCGGCCCGGCTTCGAGGACTTGCACGGCGTGCTGGCCGACTATTACGCCGGTTGCCGTTTTGTTGCGGTGGCGCCGCTGGCGCAGAGCGCGGCGATGACCGGGGTTGAGCCGGAGGCCATGAACGGCACCAACGAATTACGCTTGCACGTCTTTGGCAATGCCGAACACGGGCAGGCGGTGGTGATGGGGCTGCTCGACAATCTGGGCAAGGGTGCATCGGGCATGGCGGTGCAGAACATGAACCTTATGCTCGGCTTTCCCGAAGATACGGGGTTATAAGCAAATCCCGAGCGAAAAATTTATTCCGTTACGCCGCTAACCCGCGCCGCGCAATATTTGTATTCGGGGATCTTGCCGACCGGGTCGAGCTGCGGGTTGGTCAGGAAATTGGCCGGCGCTTCGGCGTAGCAGAACGGAACGAAGATCATGCCTTCGGGAATGGCGCCTTCGGAGCGGGCTTTCAATTCGATCGCGCCGCGCCTGGTTTCGATCCGGATCATGTCGCCGGCCTTGAGGCCGAGCCGGAACAGATCGCGCGACGACATCTGCGCCACTGCTTCGGGTTCGATGGCGTCCAGGATCCGGGCCCGCCTTGTCATCGCGCCGGTATGCCAATGTTCCAGTTGCCGGCCGGTCGTGAGGACCATCGGGAATTCGTCATCGGGCGTCTCGGCCGGAGGAACGATGCTGGCCGGCACCAACATGGCGCGGCCGTTTTGCGTCGGGAAGCCGTCGCCAAAGACGATTTCGTTACCCGGCTGGTCCGGTCCATCGACCGGATAGGTGACCACGCTTTCGCGTTCCAGCCGGTCCCAGGTGATGTTGTCGAATGAGTCCATCACCTGTTTCATTTCGGCGAAGATATCGCGCGGGTGTTGGTAGTTCCAGTACAGTCCGATGCCCCGCGCGATGTCCTGAATGATCGACCAGTCGGCGCGCGCATCGCCCGGCAGATCGAGTGCCTGGCGGCCCATCTGGACCTGGCGGTTGGTGTTGGTGACGGTGCCGTCTTTTTCCGGCCAGGCCGACGCCGGCAGCACGACATCGGCGTGGAACGCGGTTTCGGTCAGGAACAGATCCTGCACGACCAGATGTTCGAGTTTCGCCAGGGCGGCGCGGGCGTGGTTCGCGTCGGGATCGGACATGGCCGGATTTTCGCCCATGATATACATGCCCTTGATCTCGCCGCCATGCACCGCGTCCATGATCTCGACCACGGTCAGGCCGAGGTTGGGGTCCAGCGTGGCGCCCCAGGCGTCTTCGAACCGTTGGCGCACATCGGCGTCGCCGACCGGCTGATAATCGGGATAGAAGATCGGGATCAGCCCCGCGTCGGACGCGCCCTGGACGTTGTTCTGTCCGCGCAGCGGGTGCAGCCCGGTGCCGGGCCGGCCGATCTGGCCGGTGATCAGCGCCAGCGCGATCAGGCAGCGCGCATTGTCGGTGCCGTGGATGTGCTGCGAAATCCCCATGCCCCAGAAAATTACCGCCGATTCCGCCCGCGCGAAGGTTCGCGCCACGTCGCGCAGGGTTTCGGCATCGACGCCGCAAATTTCCGCCATCGATTCGGGTGAAAAATCGACGATATGCCTCTTGAATTCCTCGAACCCTTCGGTCTGGGCGGCGACATATTGCCGGTCGTAAAGCTGTTCTTCGATGATGACGTGCAGGATCGCGTTCAGCAGCGCAACATCGCTGCCCGGTTTGAATTGCAGCATGTGGCTGGCTTGTTTGGCGAGCGCCTGGCCGCGCGGGTCCATGACGATCAGCTTGGCGCCGCGCTTGGCCGCCTGTTTGAAGAAGGTCGCTGCGACCGGATGGTTTTCGGTCGGGTTAGCGCCGATCACCATGATGACGTCGGAATCCATGCAGGCGGTGAAGGGCGCGGTCACGGCAGCCGAACCGATGCCTTCGATCAGGGCCGCGACCGACGAGGCGTGGCAAAGCCGGGTGCAATGATCGACATTGTTGGTGCCAAAGCCGGTGCGCACCAGCTTCTGGAACAGATAGGCTTCTTCGTTCGATCCCTTGGCCGACCCGAACCCGGCCAGCGCGCCCGACCCGTCGCGATTGCGGATCGTCTTGAAGCCGCCGGCGGCCCGCGCCAGCGCCTCGTCCCAGGTGGCTTCGCGGAAATGGGTCCAGGGATTGGCTGGATCGATGTCGATATCGGCCGATTTAGGCGCATCGTCGCGCCGGATCATCGGTTTGGTCAGCCGGTGGGGATGGGTGACGTAATCGAACCCGAAGCGGCCCTTGACGCACAGCCGGTTTTCGTTGGCCGGACCGGCGCGGCCCTGCACGGCGACGATTTCATTGTCCTTGATCTGATAGGTGAGCTGGCAGCCGACGCCGCAATAGGGGCACACGCTATCGACTTCGCGCAATTCGTCGCTGCGTTTACCAACCAGGGCGGTTTCCATCAGCGCACCGGTCGGGCAGGCCTGGACGCATTCGCCGCACGCGACGCAGGTGCTGTCGCCCATCGGGTCGTCGAAATCGAACACCACCTTGGCGCCGTGGCCGCGATACGCCATGCCGATAACGTCGTTCACCTGGACCTCGCGGCACGCCCGCACACACAGCGTGCAATTGATGCAGGCGTCGAGATTGACCGCCATCGCCAGGTGGCTGGCGTCGGGGGCGGGCGCATCGCCGGCGGGCAGGCGGCTGGCGGCGACCCCGACATGATCGGCCCAATGCCAGAATTTGGATTGCGGGTCGGG
>PTKA01000345.1 GCA_002937525.1 Alphaproteobacteria bacterium MarineAlpha10_Bin3 | reverse complement strand
AGGTGCCGCGGATCTACCGGGTCCAGGTAGCGGGTCGGCCGACCCGGCAGAGCCTGCAACTGCTCCGTGACGGGCTGCACTTCTCCGACGGGTTCTTCCGCGTCCACACCGCGAGGCGGCTGAAGACGAAGGGCAACAGCACGTTCCTGGACCTCGAGTTGCGACAGGGACAGAACCGTGAGATCCGCAGGCTCCTAGCGCGTGTCGGGCACAAGGTGATGCAACTGGAGCGGATCGACGAGGCGCTGGACAGTTACCAGGCGGCGCTGCGCCTCGCGCCGGACGACATAACGACGCTGTTTGGCCACGGTAATGCGTTGTGCGCGGCCGGCCGGCGCGACGGCGCCCTGGCCGCCTACCGTGCGGTGCTGGCGCTGCAACCCCATTTCGTGCCGGTCTATCTCAAGCTTGGCGAATTGCTGCGCGATATGGGCCGGCTGGACGAATCCTTTCAGGTGCTGCAAGACGGCGCGCGGCTGAAATACGCGCCGATCGACCTTTCCGAAGATATCATCCAGAAATCCGCGCCGGCCTCGGACGCCAAGCTGCGGCACGATGCCGAACAGATCGACTATCTGATCGGGCGCGGCATCCTGGCGGCGGATTATGCGGTCCATGCGCAAACCTACCGCCGGCTGGCCGACGCGGGTGCGGGCAAGCGCGCGGCGACGGATTTCTACCGGCTGCCGCTGACCGAACGGCGGAGCGTCGCCAAGGTGTATAACCGCCTGGTCCATCTCGATCCGGCGCCGCGGCTGGACCGGCCGGCGGTCAATCCGGCGATCGACCGGACGGCGATCGAATCCGACTATCACGCAACAAAGCGGGAAATCACCTATTTCGACGATTTCCTGACCGATGAGGCGCTGCGCAAAATCCGCGCCTTCTGCCTGGAATCGACGATCTGGTTCACCCATTACCAGAACGGCTATGTCGGCGCGTTTCTGGGCGACGGGTTCGCCAGCCCGCTGCTGGCCCAGATTGCCGAGGAACTGCCGGCCGCCCTGCCCGGCATCTTCGGCGGCCACAAGCTGCATCAGGCCTGGGCCTTCAAATATGACAGCCGCTTGAGCGGCATCAACATGCATGCCGACTTCGCCGCCGTGAACGTCAATTTCTGGATCACCCCGGACGATGCGCTGGAAGACAAGGAAACCGGCGGTCTGATCGTCTGGGACAAGCAAGCGCCGCTGGATTGGGATTTCGACAAGTTCAACAACGACCAGGACGCCATGCGAAAATTTCTGGCCGACAATCATGCCAAGCCGGTGCGCATCGCCTATCGTCAGAACCGGGCGCTGGTCTTCAACTCCGATCTGTTCCACGAAACCGACCGCATTGTCTTTCGCGAAGGCTACGAAAACCGGCGCATCAACATCACCTTGCTATACGGCCGCCGGGAGAACGCCTGAAGCAAAAACCCCGAATATTGCGAACAATCCTGCTATACTGACCGGCGAATAATCGCGAGGAGCAAAAGAACATGAGCGCGGCACATGAACCCAATGGCCTTCTGGTGGAAGCCGATGCGCTGCACGAACAGGTCAAGGACAAGTACCGTGCGGTCGCGACCGACCCGCATGGCGATTTTCACTTTCATACCGGGCGGCCTTTGGCCAGGCGTCTGGGCTACGATGCGGGCATCGTCGATCCGCTGCCCGATGCGGCGGTCGAATCCTTCGCCGGGGTGGCCAATCCCTTCGCGCTGCGGACGCTGAAGCCAGGCGAGAAAGTCGTCGATGCGGGGGCCGGGGCGGGTTTCGACTGTTTCGTCGCCGCGGCGCAGACCGGTGCGCGCGGCCAGGTGGTCGGCATCGACATGACCGCCGAAATGCTGGCCAAATCCAGGGCGACGGCGAGCACCATGGGGCTCGCCAATGTCGAGTTCCGCGAAGGGCTGCTGGAAGACATGCCGGTCGCCGATGGCTGGGCCGATGTCATGATCAGCAACGGGGTGATCAATCTATGCGTCGATAAGAAACATGTCTTTTCCGAGATCATGCGGGTTTTGCGGCCCGGCGGCATCCTCCAATTCGCCGACATCGCCAATGGCAAGCCGGTGCCGGCGGAAGCGGTCAATAATATCGACCTTTGGACATCCTGAATTGCCGGTGGCCTGCCGTGTGCAGGCTGGCGCAAGATGCTCAGCGACTGCGGCTTCGTCGATATTGAGATCGGACCGGCCTGCGATACCTTCGGCGGTGCGCGCGGCGAGCCGAATGCGCGCACCTTCGAGGTGTTCGGATATCCGTTTCTGGCCCGCAAACCCGGCTGAAAGTAATGTTTCTTGCACCAGCGATTGACCCTCGCCGCACCCTGATTTAGATTTCCTTGGCGCACGATTTGCGAGATTTTATAGAGGTCTTCATGCCAGAGACAATATCTTCGAGCCAGACGGTCGCCAATGCGGATCTGTCGTCGCGCATGACAGCGGCCGTCGTCGCCGGATTATTGGGCGCGTTCTTTTTGTTCGGCGTCGCCTTTGCCCAACCGGACGTTCTGCACAACGCGGCCCATGATATGCGCCACGCCGTCGCCTTTCCCTGCCACTAGGCCAGGGCCGTGATACGGCGTGTCCTGCTCATAGCGGTTCTGGCCGGCCTGGCTGCGGGCATGGTTGAAACGCTGGTACAGCTGACCCGGACCACGCCGTTAATCCTGAGCGCCGAATCCTACGAGTCCGTTGGCGGTGCTGTCGCGCAAGCCTGGGCCCCGGAAGCCGGATTCGAACGCAGCGCCTATCTGGCGCTGGCCAGTATCGTGACCGCGACCGGATTCGGGATGCTACTCAGCGCCGCCTTCGCGCTGCATGGCGGGCCGGTCGGGCTTGGCCGGGGCGTGGTGTGGGGGTTGGCCGGGTTCGCCGTCTTCTGGCTGGCGCCGGCGATCGGCCTGCCGCCGGAGTTGCCCGGTGCCAAGGCAGCCCCCTTGCTGGACCGGCAGTTCTGGTATCTGGGAACCGTGCTGGCGACCGGCATTGGACTGGCAATTCTGGTCTTTGGCGCCGGCTGGCTGCCGCGAATTGCCGGCGCTGCGCTGATCGCGGCCCCCCATATCGTTGGCGCGCCGCATCCGGTGGCGGTTGGCGGCAACGCGCCGCCCGAAATGGCGGCGATGTTCGTGGTCGCCTCGTTGCTGGCCGCGGTGGCCTTG
>PTKA01000344.1 GCA_002937525.1 Alphaproteobacteria bacterium MarineAlpha10_Bin3 | reverse complement strand
AATTCGTTGATGACCGCTTCCGCCGCCTTGTGCGGAAGGTCTTGCGCCGCCGCCGTTGAGAACCGCGCAACGAGTTCCGCGACATCCATCTATTGTCTCCTCAAAGAATAAGCCCGACGATTTATCGGATCGGTAGACTACCAATTTACACGCGACAAAAGAAAGCATCGGCGCGCTACACCGTCGCCGTAACCAGGAATTGCGGGTTCAGTGAAAAGAACCTGCCTTCATCGACCGCGCGCGTGGCGATATCGACGACCCGTTGCACGGTAACTTCGTCATGGTCGCCGCCGTCGCGCGCATAGCCGGCCATGTTCTTGATGAAGTTCAGCATTCGCCCGGTGGTGTCGGGCGCCGCGACGATCTGAACGGCAACGTCGCTATAGCCCGCCTGAAGCGCCAGGCCGTACATCTTGCGCCCGATCGCCGGGGTGCGAAAGGCATGCAGGGCGGCGTCCAGAACGACGCGCCAGTCTTCCGGCGATACCGGGTCGAACGCGGTCATGTAGAAGTCGCTGTCGATGGCATGCACCTTGCCGCCCGGTTTGACCACGCGGCGGAACTCAACGAAACTGGCCAGCGGGTCGTCGACATAGACCATCACGTTCTTGATTATCAGGCGGTCCAGCGCGTCGTCGTCCAGCGGCAGCATATCGCCGCGCAGATGAATGACCGACACAAAGTCGGCGAAACCGTTCAACGCCACCCGACTTTTCGTCCGGCGCACGAATTGGGCGTTGATGTCGAAGGCATGCACATGGCCGGCCTTGCCGACCCGCCGCGCCAGTTCAACCGACATATAGCCCGGCCCGCAGCCGTAATCGGCGACCGCGTGGCCCGCTGCGATCGCCGCCGGTTCCAGCAGCCGGTCCCCGTTTGGTCCCCAGACGAACTGCGCTTCGTAGCGGTCCAGCCGGTCGGGTTCGATGTCGACCCAGTGATCCTTGTAGTACGAGTCGGTGGACATCGCCGTGTTCCTTGCATTCGGGGTGCATCGCGCCAAGCCCCTGTTTATCGCACGACCCACCGCCACCGCGATCGGAAAATCCGGCGGTACCCCGTGGACCTGTCTTGCGCGCGCACCTACAATCGCCGCAAAGCAACCAAACCTTTCATCGGGAGTACGGCCATGCGCGCCATGCAGATCATCGAATTCGGCAAGCCCCTGGAAATGCGGGAATATCCAACGCCGGAACCGACCGGCAAGGAAGTCCTGGTCCGCGTGACCGCCTGCGGCGTCTGTCACAGCGACCTGCATATCTGGTCGGGCGAATTCGATCTGGGCGATGGCGAGGTGCTCCGGCTCGCCGACCGCGGCATGAAGCTGCCCTTCACGTTGGGGCATGAGCCGCTGGGGACGGTGGAAGCCTTGGGCCCGGATGCGGAAGGCGTCGAGATCGGCAATTCCTACATCGTCTATCCCTGGATCGGCTGCCGCGAGTGCGAAGTCTGCCAGCGCGGCGACGAGTTACTGTGCCTGAATCCGCAGGTAATCGGCACCCGGATAAACGGCGGCTATGCCGATTACGTCATCGTGCCGGACGCCAAATATCTGATCGACTACACCGGCGTGCCGCAAAACCTGGCCTGTACCTATGCCTGCTCGGGGCTGACCGCCTATAGCGCGCTGTGCAAGGTCGGCGACCTTGGCCCGGACGATTACGTCATGACCATCGGCGCCGGCGGCGTCGGCCTGAGCGCGGTGCATTTCGCCTCCGCCGTGACCCCAGCCAAGATCATCGTTGCCGATATCGACGGCACCAAGCGCGCCGCGGCGCGCCAGATCGGCGCCTACGCCACCATCGACAATGCCGAGGACGGCGCGGTGCGCAAGGTCATGGAAATAACCGGCGGCGGTGCCGCGGCGACCATCGACTTTGTCGGCCGCCCAGAAACCGCCCGCTTCGGCGTCGATTGCCTGCGCAAGGGCGGGCGCCAGATCCAGGTCGGGCTGTTTGGCGAAAAGGCGCAGATACCGCTGCCGTTCTTCCCGCTCAAGATGATGAGCATGATCGGGTCCTATGTCGGCAGCCTGGCAGAAATGCACGAACTGATGGAACTGGTAAAGAACGGCAAGGTGCAGCCGATCCCGATCGAAGCGCGGCCGCTGGAAGCCGTCAATTCCGCCCTCGACGACCTGACCGCGGGGCATGTGCTGGGCCGTGTGGTGGTGAAACCCTAAACCGGGCGCGCCGCGTCTGCCGGTTCCTTGATCGACACGCGCCAGTGGATGCGGTCTTCTTCGGGCGGGTAGTCGCCGGCCGCCTTGTGCACCATGCACCGGTTGTCCCAGATCACGATGTCGCCGACCCGCCATATGTGGGTGTATCCGGCGTCGCGCGCGATCATCCTTTGCTCAAGTTCCGCGATCGTATCGTCGCTTTGCGATGTTTCGAGCCCTTCGATGTAGAGGATCTTGCCGGGATCGAAATACAGCGATTTGCGCCCGGTTTCACCGTGAACCCGGTTCATCGGATGGAACGCCGGCGGCCGATCGCGATCCTGCGCGTTCAATAGCGCCTGCGAATTCCGGTTGCGCCCGCCATAGGTGAAGGCGCCCTTTCGCCCTTCCAATAGCTGCTTCAGCCGCGCCGGCAGCGCGTCATAGGCCATGTACATGCTGGCGAAGAACGTATCGCCGCCGGTGCTGGGCACTGCCAGCGCGTAGAGCTGGGTCGCCTTGAACGGCACCGCATCATAGGCGCCATCGGTATGAAAGCCGGCCGCGCCGCGCCGGTAGACCGCCTCGTTCAGCGTACCGTCGGGCGCGAACTTGTCGATGCCCAGCACCGTGATTTCGGGATAGTCGGGATGCCGGGTGGATTTGGAGGGATGCGGGACGATCCGGCCGAAGCGCCGGCTGTAACGCAGAAAATCCTCGATTTCAAGCGTCTGGCCGCGCACCACAATGACGCCGTATTTCAGCCATGCGCGGTAAACCGGCGCGAAACTTTCGCCATCGAGCCGCTTTACATCGACGCCGGTGATTTCACCGCCGGCATGTGCGCCCATCGGCCGGATTTGCAGCATTGGACAGAACTCCCGGTCGGTTCCGGGCGTCAGCGTAACCATGCGGGCCTTTGGCGACAAGCTTGACTTTCCGCGCCATAAGACTTTGCCTTATGCGACGAATTACCGGGAACGCCAGGATCAACGCCGAT
>PTKA01000343.1 GCA_002937525.1 Alphaproteobacteria bacterium MarineAlpha10_Bin3 | reverse complement strand
CCGGCCTATGACGACGTGATCCAGGCGGCCTCGGGACTGGTGGCGCTGGAGGCGTTCGGCGGCAAGCCGGCGCGCTATGTGCCCTCCTTGATCGCCGACAAGACGACCGGCCTGTTCGCCGCCTACGCCATCGCCGCCGCCCTGTTTCACCAGCTCAAAACCGGCGAGGGCCAGGAAGTCGAGGTGCCGATGTTCGAGAGCATGGTGTCCTTCACCATGATCGAGCATCTTTGGGGCGAGAGCTTCATTCCGGCCCGGGCCCGCGCCGGATCGAAGCGCCACGCAACGCCGTTGCGCTGGCTCTATGCGACGGCGGACGGGTTTATCCGCGCCCTTCCGGGCAGCGACCGGCACTGGCGCGCGTTCCTCAAATCGGCTGGCCGCGAGGATATCTGGGACAACCCGGTCGTGGCGACCCGCGCCACCCGGTCCGACAACGCCGAAGCGGTCCTGGCAATCATGGCGGAAATAATGGCGACCCGGACGACGGCGCAATGGGTCGAGGCCTTGACCGAGGCGGGGATTCCCTTCATGCCGATCTCGACCCTGGATGATGTCGTCGCCGACCCGCATCTGGTCGATGTCGGCTTCTGGCATGAGTTCGACCACCCCAGCGAAGGCCGGATCCGGCTGATGAACCCGCCTTTTTCGCTGAGCCGGACACCGGCAAAAATCACCCGCCCGCCGCCGCGTTTCGCCGAACATACCAGGGCGGTGCTGGCCGAATTTGGCTATGGCGAGGCCGAAATTCAGCGCCTGATCGACGCCGGCGCGGTCATCGCGGCCACCGAAGACGATTCCCATAAATCCTGATTTGCGTTAGGCATTATCGGACCAATGAGGGAGAAAGAGATTTGTCGAGGTTTAGTTTTACCGATGAACAGGAAGAATTCCGCCTGATTCTGCGCCGGTTCCTGGAAGAAAAGTCGCCGACCACGGCGGTGCGCAAAATCATGGAAACCGATGACGGCCTGGACCGCGATGTCTGGAAGTCGCTGGCCGGCGATCTTGGCCTCACCGCCGTCCATATTCCCGAAGAATTCGGCGGCCAGGGATTCGGCGCGGTCGAGCTGTGCCTGGTGGCCGAGGAAATGGGCCGCGCCTTGCTGTGCGCGCCGTTCTTCGGCTCGATCGTGCTGGCCGCCACGGCGATCATGAACGCCGCCAGGGAAGAACAAAAACGCCGATTTCTGCCCGATATCGCCAGTGGTGCGACCATCGCGGCCCTGGCTTTCACCGAAGAAAATGGCGGCTGGGATTATGGCGATTGCGCCGCCACCGCCGTTGCATCGGGCGATGGCTACATTATCGACGGAATGAAGAGTTTCGTGCTCGACGGTCATATCGCCGACCGCATCATCGTGCTGGCGCGCCAGCCCGGCACGGCCGGCGGCGACGGCCTGTCCTTGTTTGCGGTCGATGGCGCGGCCGATGGCCTGACCTGCCGGCTGCTGAAATCGGTGGATCAGACCCGCAAACTGGCGCGCCTTGAATTCAACGGCGTGAGCGGCGAAGTGCTGGGCGAAGCGGGCGCTGCCGCCGGGCCGATGTCGAAGACGCTCGATCTGGCCGCCATCGCTCTTGCCCATGAGATGGTCGGCGGCGCCGAACGGCTGCGCGAGGACGCGCTGGAATACACCCGGATGCGGATTCAGTTCGGCCGCTCCATCGCCTCTTTCCAGGTCATCAAGCACAAATGCGCCGAGATGCTGGTCGATGTGATCCTGTCCAGGGCGGCGGCCTATTACGCGGCGGCGGTCGCTGCCGAGGACGATCCGCAGACCCCGGCCATGGCTTCGCTGGCCAAGGCGTCGGCGTCCGATACCTATATGCAGACCGCGATCGAGGCGACCCAGCTGCATGGCGGCATCGGTTTTACCTGGGATAACGACACCCATTTGTGGTTCAAGCGGGCGAAAAGTTCGGAGGTCTTTCTGGGGACCGCGGCCTATCACCGCGAACGGATGCTGCAAAACTGGGACGCGGTGGAAGGAGCGGCGACATGAGTGAACCGAGCGAACGCGAAGTCCGCGCCGAAGTCAGCGCCTGGCTGGCGGAAAACTGGGATCCGGATCTCGGCCTTGTCGAATGGCGCGGCAAGCTGATCGATTCCGGCTGGGGCGCACCGACATTCCCGCTCGAATGGTACGGCAAGGGATATAGCGATCCGATGGGCCGCGCCATCGACGACGAGTTCGAAAAAATCGGTGCTGTGACCGTTGCCCGCGTCGGCATCCGCAACCTCGCCGCCGCGACGCTGATCGCCCATGGCAGCGATTTGCAAAAAGAAAAATTCCTGCGCCGGATCCTGACCGGCGAGGATACCTGGTGCCAGCTGTTCAGCGAACCGGGCAGCGGCTCGGACCTCGCCGGTGCGTCCACCCGCGCCGATTTCAAAGGCAACCAGTGGATCGTGAACGGCCAGAAGGTCTGGACCACCAGCGCCCATCACGCTAATTGGGGCCTGCTGCTGGCCCGCACCGACTGGGACGCGCCCAAGCATAAGGGCCTGTCCTACTTCATCATCGACATCGAACAGGAAGGCGTCACCGTCCAGCCGCTCAAACAGATGAACGGCCATGCATCGTTCAATCAGGTGTTTTTTACCGACGCCATCGTCGAGCCCGAAATGCAGATATCGGAACTGGGCAATGGCTGGGCCGTGGCGACGACGACGCTGATGCATGAGCGGCGCGGCGCGGACGGTCTGCGCAAACAGACCGCCAAGACCCTGAAGCCGGGCCGCTGCTATGCCGAGGAAGCCACCGAAATCGAGGTGCAGCAGGCGCCCTATATCTGGTATCCGCAACGCCATGGCCGGGTCGATCTGATCTTGGCGCGCGCCAGAGAGACCGGAAAAATCAACGACCCGGCGGTGCGCCAGGAAATCGCCCGGCTGTTCATTCTGGATAAATCGGCCGAATTCATGGCGCGCCGCGCCCGAGCCGCCCAGGACAGCGGCAAGCCGCAAGGGCCGGAAGGATCGCTCGGCAAGCTATGCACGACCCGGCGTTCGCGAATGTGCGCGATTGTCCACACCATGATATCGAACACCGATGCGATGCTGACGGGCCATGACAGTCCGATGGACGGCGTTATCGCCGAAATCGGCCACCTCGATAGCAACCGAGGCGACAAGGTTTTGGACGCTGCCGGCCTGGTCGTCGCGCCCGGCTTCGT
>PTKA01000342.1 GCA_002937525.1 Alphaproteobacteria bacterium MarineAlpha10_Bin3 | reverse complement strand
CAGGAACTCAAGCACTTTGATATCAAATGGAAGATCGTCAAGCGCTATGGGCTCTCCACCTGCACGAGCCTTCAGCAACCGACCTGAAATTGCCGTTACAGCCTCTTTTGTTTCCGTTTCTTCTCCCACTTCGATACATGCCAATTCAATTTCGTCTGTCCGGCATACCATGTTCGATGTCTGGCCCTCACCCAGATTGAGGCGTTCTTCAATCTGCCGATCACCAAATGCAAACTGCCCAAACATGAGCATTCCAACAGCTATGTGAATAAGTACATTGCCGCCGCGGGCACCGCGCTGAAATCGCATAAAAGGTAATAAATACTATATTAGGTGAAATGTCAAGCGCTTCCATACTCCGCATGTTGGGGAATATCGTCGGCGATAACGTGCCAGGGGGCCTTGGAAGCGCAGAAGATATGATCGTCCACGTTGCGGCCGGGATCGTCGTCGAGGGTGCCGAACGGGATCGAGATTCGGGGCCGCGTCAGGTCGATATTGGGCATGCCGGAACCGCAGACCCGGCAGAATGCCTGGGCAAATAATTCGGCTTCGGGCACCTTGTAAAGCGTCAACAAATCCGCGCCGCGGGTAAAGCGCAGTCCCTTGGGATCGACGAAGCCGTTCGTCGTATGGGCGGCGGCGCGGGCCTTGCGGCAGCGCGAACAATGGCAATTATAGACCGCCAGGATCGGCGTGGTGACTTCGTAGGCCACGCCGCCGCACAGACAACTGCCGTGCAGGATGGCGGGTTGGCTGGCCGGGCGTGCCGCCGCCGGTGCTGTGGCCGGCGCGTCCAGCTTGTATTCATTGGCTTGCGGGCTATCGCCGGCGATCTCGTGCCAGGGCGCCTTGGAGGCGACAAAGATATGCCGCCCCGGACGGATGCCCGGATCGTCGTCGAGACAGCCGGCCGGCACGACTTCGTATTCGCCCGCATCGAAGGGTGTGACCGACCCGCATTTCGAGCAAAACTTCCGGTGCATCCTGGAAGACGATTGGTAGATGCAAACCGCATCCGCGCCCGACAGCAATTCGTATTTATCGCGCTCGACAATGATATAGGTCGCGAAGGGGGCGGCGTGCGCCTTGCGGCACATCGAACAATGGCAATTCGACATGCGCGCATAGGGGCCTTCCATCCGCCAGCGCACCGCGCCGCATAAACAGCTTCCCGTGATCATCGCGTGGGTCTCCCTTTTATTTGATCTTGCAGGCCTTGTTGATGGCGTTGTGGGCGGCGGTGAAACCGAACAAAGAATAGGTGTCGCTGGTCTTGGTGCCCCGGCTGGACACGCCTTCGATGACCAGAATCTTGCCGACCCGCATCGCCCTTACCATATGCGCGTCGTCCTTGGCCACCCGGTTCCAGGCGGTGTCGCCGTCGGTGAACAATTTGTATTTCTTGCCGTCGATGGTCACCCGCGCTTCGCTGTCCTTCTTGAAGGTATAGCCCGCCTCGAAACTAATCTCGTTCACCCGTTTTGGCCGGATCCAGCTTCGGTGGGCGACGAAAACCCGGACCGCGCCGCGCCGTTTGTATTTACCGGTTGAGTTTTTCGGTTTGGCCCAGACCACACAGACCTTCTTGCCGGATTCAGCGAACGAATAGGCTTGCCATCCCTTGAATTCGCCCAGCGGTTTTTCCTGCGCGGCCAGCGGCGGTGCCGCCAACGCCAGTAGCAGGGGCATGGTTAAACGGATTGTGGTCTTCACGCCTGCTCCTTGCTTCTTGCGATCCGGCCGCCATGGACATGGGGCGGCAATGCCTCGACCGGTCCGCCGGGGCTGGGGGGCCGAGGCGGGTGACGGCTGCGCGAAATCATCCGGTCATACATCAAAATTGCCCCGGCGATGCCGACATTGACGCAGAATTTAGTCGAAATTTTGACGATATGGTCGCATCGCGCGGTCAATTCCGGCGACAACGAGCCGCGTTCCGGCCCCAGGATATAGGCCGCCTGTTTGGGATGGGTGAAGCTCGGCAGGTCGATGGCGCCGTCGAGCAGTTCCACCCCGACCAGCTGGCAGCCATGCGGCGGCGTGAAATCGTCGATCGTATCGTATTGGTACAAGGGGACATGGCGGGCCGTCGCCGAGGTGTCGGATTTATACAAGGCGCGGACATCGATCGCCGGCGCGATGACGAACACGAAGCTGGCCCCGAAGGCGTGCGCCGAACGAAACAGATTGCCGACATTCATGGGCTTCGAGATATTCTCGACGCCGATTCCAAAGTATCCTCGCATGGCCCGGAAACTTGCATACGCGACCCGCGCGAGGCAAGTTGCATCGGTCCGGTTCCGCATGATTTTTTGTGAGTTGAGACCATGAACGACACTGAATTACAAAACGCCGGCCGGCGCGTGGCGGTCGATCTGCCGCGCGGCGCGCGCAATCCGGTCCTGGTCGAGGTGACGCGCGGCGCGGTGGTGGAAAGCCGCCACCGGGGCAGCATCGCCGTGGTCGATGTAACCGGCAAGACCGCCCTGCAATGGGGCGACACCCAAGTGCGCGTCCTGCCGCGTTCCGCCATCAAGGCGATCCAGGCCTTGCCGCTGGTCGAGAGCGGCGCCGCCGACAGATGGTCGGTTTCGCCGGCCGAACTGGCCCTTGCCTGCGCCTCGCACAACGCCGAACCCCGGCATATCGCGGCCGTGCGCGGCTGGCTCGAACGCATGGGGCTGGGCGAAGGCGATCTGGAATGCCGCGCGCACTGGCCGCGCCATCATCAAGAAACCCTGCATGCGTTGGTCCGCGCGGGCCAGACGCCCGGCCCGGCCCACAACAACTGTTCGGGCAAACACACCGGCATGCTGGCCACGGCACTTCATCTGGGCGAACCGCTTCAGGGGTATGTATCGCCCGTTCACGGCGTGCAGCAGCGCATCCTTGGCACATTGGAAGCCCTGTGCGGTCTCGATCTTGGCGATGCGCCGCGCGGGACCGATGGCTGTTCGGTGCCGACCTGGGCGATCCCGCTGAACAATCTGGCCCTGGCCTTCGCGCGCTTCGGCGCGCCGGACGATTTTTTGCCGCGCGAACGCGCCGCTGCCGCGACCCGGATCCGCAAGGCCGTTGCGGCATATCCCGAGATGGTGGCCGGATCCGGCCGCTATTGCACCGCGATGATGGCGGCGGCGGGTGCGGCGATTTTCGTAAAGACCGGGGCCGAGGGCGTGTTCTGCGCCGCAC
>PTKA01000341.1 GCA_002937525.1 Alphaproteobacteria bacterium MarineAlpha10_Bin3 | reverse complement strand
GTCTTGCGAGAACGGATCGGCTTCCGCCGTGGCCTGGATCTCGACGATGCCGCCGGTGCCCGTGAAAACGAAATTCGCATCCGCCTGGGCCGTCGAATCCTCGGCGTAATCGAGATCGAGAACCGCCTGGCCTTCCCACAGCCCGCACGATATCGCCGCCACATTGTCGGCCAAGGGGATCGCGTCGATGACGTTCAGCGATTTCATGTGCCGGAAGGCGAGATAAAGCGCCACATAGCCGCCGGTGATCGCCGCCGTGCGGGTGCCGCCATCGGCCTGTAGCACGTCGCAATCGATCCGGATCTGGCGCTCGCCGAAGCCGCTCATTTTGGTGACCGCACGCAAACTGCGGCCGATCAGGCGTTGAATTTCCTGGGTCCGCCCGGATTCAGCCGCGCGGCGGCGGTCGATCCTGGATTCGGTCGAGCGCGGCAGCATGCCATATTCGGCCGTGACCCAGCCCCGCCCGCTGTTGCGCAGGAACGGCGGCACCCGCTCGTCGATGCTGGCGGCGCACAGAACATGGGTATCGCCAAACTTTACCAGGCATGACCCTTCGGCGTATTTCGAGACATCGGTCTCCAGGGTAACGGCGCGCATCGCGTCGCGCGCGCGGCCCGATGGTCGGTCCATGATGGGTTATCCATTCGTTGAAAATTTGGCGGACGCTAGGCTTTACCGGCCGCACTGTCCAGAGCGTCCTTGGCTGCGCTGCTTCATTGACCATTAACGGGCCGGTTACTACATTCCGATCATTATGGCTCTCGAATTAAATCAGCGCTCCAGAGAGGTGCTGCGGCTCGTCGTCGAGGCCTATGTCGAAACCGGCGAGCCGATCGGCTCCCGTTCGCTGTCGCGCCAGCTCGACATGTCGCTGTCCGCGGCCACGATCCGCAATGTCATGGCGGAGATGGAGGAAGCCGGGCTGCTCTATGCGCCGCATATCTCGGCCGGGCGGCTGCCGACGGATGCCGGGTTGCAGCTCTTCGTCGATGGCATCCTCGAAGTCGGCAATCTGGCCCGCGAAGAACGCCAGCGGATCGAAGCACAATGCGCCTCCTCCGGCCACACCTTGAATCAGGTGCTGGAGGAAGCCACCAGCCTGTTGTCCGGCCTGTCGAACTATGCCGGTCTTGTCGTCGCTCCCAAGCGCGAAGTGGCGCTGAAACATATTGAATTCGTCGGTCTTGGGCCGGGCCGGGCGCTGGTCGTCATCGTCAGCCAGGACGGCATGGTCGAAAACCGGATTATCGATTTGCCGATTGGCATGCCGGCGTCCAGCCTGATCGAGGCCAGCAACTTCTTTTCCACCCATGTCGTCGGGCGAACCTTGAGCGAGGCGCAGAAGGTCATCGCGACCGAAATCGCCACCGAACGGGCCGAACTCGATGCCCTGACCCGCAGCGTCGTCGAAGCCGGGCTGGCGATCTGGTCGGACGGTGCGGCCGGCGGCGGCGTCCTGATTATCCGCGGCCAGGCCAAGCTGCTCGACGATGTCAAGGGCATGGTCGATCTGGAGCGGATCCGCGCGCTGTTCCAGAAACTGGACAAACAGGAATCCTTGCTGCGCATGATCGAAGCGACGGATGGGGCGGAAGGGGTGCAGATATTTATCGGCGCCGAGAATGCGTTATTCGCGCTGGCCGGCTGTTCGGTGATCATCGCGCCGTTCTCGAACAGCGAGGAGCAGATCGTCGGTGCGATTGGGGTTGTCGGTCCGGCCCGCATGAACTATGCCCGCATCATTCCGATGGTGGACTATACCGCGAAGATCATCAACCGCGTGATCGGCTGACAAGAGGATTCCAATCGATGGGCGAAGACGAAAAACGGCAAGCGGCGGAACCAGCCGGCGACCCCGTGCAAGACCCGCCGCCGGCGTCCGAACACGATAGCGCGCCGCCGGCATCCGAGGCCGTGGCGCAGGAGGACGAAAAGGCGCCGCCATCGCCGGAGGACCGTATTCAGGAACTCGCTGCAGCCCTGGCCGAAGCCGAGGACCGGGCGCTGCGCCAGCTGGCCGAAACCGAAAATATCCGCCGCCGCTTCGAGCGCGAACGCGCCGAATCCCTGAAATACGCCGCCAGCGGCCTGGCCAGGGACCTGCTGAATGTCGCCGATAATCTGTACCGTGCGCTAAAAGCGGTGCCGGACGGGATGCGCGACGGCGACGATGCCGCCAAGAACTTCCTGATCGGCGTGGAAATGACCGAAAAGGAACTGATCGCGGCGTTCCAGAAACACGGTATCCGCCGGATTCTGCCGGTTGGCGAGACGTTCAGTCACAAAGAACATCAGGCGATGTTCGAGGTCGAAGGCACCGGCAAGCCCGCCGGCACCGTGGTTGAGTTGATGCAGCCCGGCTATATCATGCATGACCGCCTGCTGCGTCCCGCCATGGTCGGCGTCGCCAAGGGCGATCCGGAGGCCGTCGAACATATCGATACGACGGTGTAGCCGCTTTGGGCCGCAAAAACCGTATTTGTCGGTCTAACGGGCAGATTGTGTCATTTTTATGGGCGTTTTGCGCCGCTGCGGCTTGCACCGCTTTTGCCCCGTCCCTATATGAGCGTTGGTCGGTAAAGGTCATGCGATCCTTGCCAAATTTGGGACTTGCGTGGGTGCTGCCAAGGTCGGCCGGCGGGAGTCGCCGCAAGAGAGAAGGATTTTGCAATGAGTAAAGTCATTGGCATCGATTTGGGAACAACCAATTCCTGCGTCGCCGTCATGGAAGGTTCGAGCGCCAAGATTATCGAAAGCACCGAGGGGCACCGCACGACGCCGTCGATGGTCGCGTTCACCGACGGCGGCGAACGGCTCGTCGGGCACTCGGCCAAGCGGCAGGCGGTCACCAACCCGAAAAACACGTTTTCGTCGATCAAGCGTCTGATCGGCCGCCGCGCGGACGACCCCGAAGTCGCCAAGGACAAGGATCTTGTTCCCTACAAGACCATCGACGGCGACAACGGCGACGCCTGGGTCGAGGGCACCGACGGCAAGACCTACGCGCCGAGCCAGATCGCCGGCTTCATTCTGCAAAAGATGAAAGAGACGGCGGAAGCCTATCTGGGCGACACCGTGACCCAAGCGGTGGTTACCGTGCCGGCCTATTTCAACGATTCCCAGCGTCAGGCGACCAAGGACGCCGGCAAGATCGCCGGGCTCGAAGTGCTGCGCATCATCAACGAGCCGACGGCGGCGGCG
>PTKA01000340.1 GCA_002937525.1 Alphaproteobacteria bacterium MarineAlpha10_Bin3 | reverse complement strand
CCTGCCTGGTTCGCGACGACGTATTTACGGATATTAAAGCGCGTTCCCGCGATTGCCTGCGGGGGCGCGTAACTGCGTCTGGGCATTGGCTTCAGTAGAACACAGCTGGCGGCTGTCCGAGCAGGACCTGCCCGATTGCCTCGAAATGTGAATCGCGCGACTGAATCTGCTGCGACAGCGTATTGATGTCGCGAAAGCGGCGCTGAAAGGGACCGCCGGGGAAGATCGCGTTGACGCCGGCCTGCTTGTAAACCCAGCCGGCGACTTCGATTGCGCCATGGATGGCGTTGCTTGCCGTCAATCGAACGCGGGCGCGCTCGGGTATATCGATGGCGCGGTCCGGCCCGGCACGGGCGTAAACGTCGCCAAGCACCTCCAGCGCATAAGCGCGGGCGGCGCCCAGCCTGGCTTCGGCACGGGCGATGCCACTTTGCACGGCGGCACTGCCAGCCAGCCGGCCAAGCCCGCGCGGCGTCTTATCCAGGGCGAGTTCCTTGAAGGCGTCCAGCATCGCCCCGGCGGCGCCCAACGCCACGCCGGCCACGCCGACGGCATAGAGCCCCTGCATGGGAAACGCGTATAGCGGCCCTGGCTCACGGCGGGCATCCGGTTCTTCGCGCGTGGCGGTGAATTCGTCGGCCACGAACAGGTCTTCGACATTATAGGAATCGGACGCCGTGCCGCGCAGACCGATCGTGTCCCAGGTATCGATCAGCGTGGCCTTTTCAACCGGAAACAACATCGAACGGATTGCCGGCCGGCCATTTTCGTTCAATCGCGGATCGCCGCCGGGTTCCGCGATCATGCAATGCAACCCCATCCAGGTCGCGTTCCGGCAGCCGCTGGCGAAATCCCAGCGCCCGCTGACCCGGTAACCGCCCGGTTCTATGGTCGCAATGGTCGCGTTCGGCGGCCCCCAGGCAACCAGCGCATTGGCCGGCCCGAAGATGGTCCGCGCCGTAGCCGGTTCGAGATGCGCCGCCAACAGCGCAGCACTATTGGCGACGAACAGGTTCCAGGCGATCGAGGCGTCGCGCCGCGCCACCGCCTCGATCGTCAGCAGATATATTCGCGGTTCGACTTCGTCGCCATCGAAGGCGCGGGGCAGCAACATCCGGCACAGCCGCGCATCGTGGATCCGGCCCAGCAACGCGGCCGGAATACGCCGCATCCGCTCGATTTCGTCCGCCGCAGCGGCGATGTCGCCGCCGAGCGCTTGGGCGCGCGTCAGTGGATCGTCGGCCCTGTCCATATACTTTCCCTCCCGGCGCCATTGCGGACCAGCCAGGGCAAGGTGTCAATGGCGCGCGGCCCGGATCAGCCGCCAGACCCGTTCCGCCGTCGCGGGGCCGTCGAAGCCGTTGATATCCAGGGGGGCCAGCGCATCGCCGATGGCGTTGGCGATGGCCAGAATGCCGGCGATCGCGCCGGCTTCGCCGCACCCTTTCACATCTAGCTGTGATGTTCGATATTGGCGATTTCCGCCGCGAAACGATCCGTTTGCTTCCGAATGGTCAGCGCCATGATGGGTGTCTTTCCAACTCGCTTCGCAATAGGGGAAGTGAAGCAGCGTCGCGCACGCGACGCAAGGCAAGGACGGGTCGGTTTGCGGTCAGCCGGTTTCAGGCTGCCTGCATGACCGCCAAAACCTCTTTTTCGATCAGCTTGCGCGCCACTTCGGTTTCGCCGGTCTCGCCAACCCGCGTACCGCCGAGGACGATTTTTTCGATGCCTATTTTTTTAGCGCTTGCAATCGTTCGATGATCCGGTCGGGCATGCCAATGATCGCATATTCATCGATGAATTCCGGCGTGAGCACCGCCGCCTGGTCGGAATCATGTTTCGTGTGCTGCTTCATATTGTAGGAACTGCGGAGCGCCTGCATCACTTCCTCTTGGCTCTGGCTCAGCGGGCCGCTGGTCTTTCCGTGCATGACGCCGAAGCGGGTTTGGACCGTCAGACCGCCCACCACCAAATCCCGCGCGGCATCGGCGTCGCGATGGCAGCCACAAGAGATGAACGAGCCATATTTGATTGCCGCCGGGTCGAGCCCCGCTTCCTTGCGTGCTTCGCGCGCTTGATCGATGCCCCATTGCAACCGTTCCGGCGAGGCGCCAAGCCCGAACATCACCCGTTCCGCTGTGCGTGCGGCGATGGCGATGACCCTCGGCCCGCTGGCCGCGACTTCCACCGGCACCTTGCGGCCGCCCGCCTGGCTTTCGGCGATCCAGCCGATAAAGCTGTCTTCCGGGGCGTCGGCAAGGTGCAGTTCCGACAACAAAGGTGCTGCCTTCAGGGGAATATCAACGATCTCGTCAAACGGCACGCGCTGGCCGCCGAGATACGCCTGGAGATGGCGCAAATAGCGCTCGAACTGGCCCAGCCGCGCCGGCGAGCGGCCAAGATGCGCCAGCGCGGAATCGCCGCGCCCGATGCCCAGCACCGCGCGGCCCCGCGACACCGACTGTACGCTGGCCGCCGTCGTCGCCAGGGTCGCGGCCGTGCGGGTGATGGAATTCGTGACCCCGGTCTGGAGCTTCAAGCGTTGGGTGACCGTTGCGGCCATGGCCAAGGCAACGAATGAATCGCCGGACAGATTTTGCGAGTCGACGACGCTAAGCCCGTCCCAGCCACCTTCTTCGGCAATCCTTGCATTGCGCATGATGCCGCGCGGCGCACTTCAGGAAGTGGTCCAAAGCTCCATGATCTGTCCCCAAATCTGCCTGTACAGGATTATGCCGGGTCTATGCGCTGGACCCCGGCGCGCATTATCCCACCGCGTCGTAAACCTTGCGCCATTGCGCGATCGCGTCGATATGGGCGTCGACCGTGCCGAGATTGGCGCCCATCGTGACGACGGATATGTGGCTGCCGCCGGCGTCCCGCCAGCTTGCAATGTCGTGCGGCCACCGGTTGGCGCCATGGGAAAACTGCTGGATCGACTCGAAGCCGAAACCGTCGTTCGCCCGGTCCAGTTCGGCCAGCCGGGCTTCGATGCGCGCCTTGATCTCGACCGCCTGGGTCTGCGTGCGGCTTGAAAACAGGAACCCGTCCGCAATCCGCGCCGCGCGGTCGTAAGCCACTTCGCTGGAGCCGCCGAGCCAGATCGGGATTTGCCGCCTCGGGCGCGGCAGGATGCCGGCCCGCTCGATACGGTGGTCGGAATCTTCATGGTCGATGACCGGCTCGCCCCACAATTTGCGCAGC
>PTKA01000034.1 GCA_002937525.1 Alphaproteobacteria bacterium MarineAlpha10_Bin3 | reverse complement strand
CCCCGGATTCATTACCACCATCGCTCGCCGAGGCGCTGACGTAGGAAGTTCCTGCGGGCACGACACCGACAGCGACCACTGCTGTCGCCGCTTCCCCATCGTCGTTCCGAATCGTGAGCGTATAGGTCAGCACCTCGCCGCTCACGGCAGGGACTGGCGACGCGTCCAGGGGGAGCGACAAGCCACCGCATTGCGAACCGGTGAAGATCCCTCGGTCGCACGCAGCACCTCGGATGACACCTGCATTCGCTCCGCCATTGAGGTCCGCGTCGGCCTGCACAAGTGCACTGGCCGCGTCAACCATAGTGGCATCGCAGGGCACGGCGAAATGATGCTCCAGCACGATCCGGTCGGCGGTCGGCCCGTCGGTCGCGATCCTGCGCCGCGACAACCTGCGCGATCTTGGGCTCGCCGAGGTTGAAGCCGCAATGCGCTTGCGCTAAACCCGGTGCGCCACGAAAACACATGGATTGAAACATGGTTGCGATAACCCTTCCCGATGGAAGTGTCCGCGAATATGACGGCGCGGTGAGCGGCGCCGACATTGCGGCGTCGATCGGACCGGGCCTGGCCAAGGCGGCGGTCATCGTCAAGATCGACGGGGTAGCGCGGGACCTCGCCCATCTGGTCGATTGCGATGCGGCGGTCGAGATTGTCACCCGCGACAGCGACGCGGGGTTGGCGTTGCTGCGGCATGACTGCGCCCATGTGCTGGCGCAAGCGGTCCAGGAACTTTTCCCCGGCACGCAGATCACCTTCGGCCCGGCGATCGAAGATGGCTTTTACTATGATTTCCACCGCAAGGAACCGTTTTCGCCCGACGATTTCGCGGCCATCGAGGAACGCATGGCGCAAATCGTCGACCGCGACGAGACGATTATCCGCGAGGTATGGACCCGCGCCGACGCGACCCGTTTCTTCGAAGAAGCCGGTGAGACCTTCAAGGCCGAACATGTCGCCGGCCTGCCGGACGGGGTCGAAATCACCCTGTACCGGCAAGGTGACTGGATCGATCTGTGTACCGGCCCGCATCTGCCCTCTACCGGACGGCTGGGAAAATCCTTCAAACTGATGAAGCTGGCCGGCGCGTATTGGCGCGGCGATCCGGCCAAGCCGCAATTGCAGCGCGTCTACGGCACCTGCTGGCGCACCGACAAGGAACTTCGCGCCTATCTGCACCGGCTGGAGGAGGCGGAAAAGCGCGACCATCGGCGGCTCGGCCGGGAAATGGACCTGTTCCACATCCAGGAAGAAGCCGTCGGCAGCATCTTCTGGCATCCCAAGGGCTGGACCTTGTACCGGACCTGCGAGACCTATATGCGCCGGCGGCTGGAAGCCGGTGGTTATGACGAGGTGAAAACGCCGCAGTTGATCGACCGCGGTCTGTGGGAACGCTCGGGCCATTGGGAGAAATTCCGCGAGCATATGTTCACGGTCGATGACGAACATGACCGGGTGCTGGCCCTGAAGCCGATGAATTGCCCCGGTCATGTGCAGATCTTCCGCCAGGGCATCACCAGCTACCGCGACCTGCCGATCCGCATGGCCGAATTCGGCTCCTGTCACCGCAACGAGCCGTCTGGCGCCCTGCACGGCCTGATGCGGGTGCGCGCCTTTACCCAGGACGATGCGCATATTTTCTGCACCGAAGACCAGATCGTCTCCGAAACCAAACGGTTCTGCGATTTGCTGATGTCGATCTACCGCGATTTCGGCTTCGAGGATGTCGTCGTCAAGTTTTCCGACCGGCCCGAAATCCGCACCGGCGAGGACGCCGTATGGGACCGGGCCGAACGCGCCCTCGTGGAGGCGACCGACGCCGCCGGGCTGCCCTATACGCTGAACCCCGGCGAAGGCGCGTTCTACGGACCGAAACTCGAATTCGTGTTGCGCGACACCATCGGCCGCGAATGGCAATGCGGCACCTTGCAGGTCGATTTCGTGCTGCCGGAACGGCTCGACGCCAGCTATATCGGCGAGGACGGCGCGAAGCACCGCCCGGTCATGCTGCACCGCGCCATACTGGGTTCGTTCGAGCGCTTCATCGGCGTGCTGATCGAACATTACGCCGGCCGGCTGCCGCTATGGCTGGCGCCGGTGCAGGTTGTCGTGGCCACGATCACGTCGGATGGCGATGAGTATGCGCGCGAGGTTGCGGCGGCCTGCAAGGCGGCGAGCCTGCGTATCGAGTGCGATCTGCGCAACGAAAAAATCAATTACAAGGTGCGCGAACACTCGCTTGCCAAGGTGCCGGTAATCCTGGTCGTGGGCCGGCGCGAGGCCGACGAGCGCAGCGTCGCGATGCGTCGTCTTGGCGGCAAGAAGCAGGAAATCGTTGCACTTGACGACGCACTCGCTAGATTAGCGGCCGAAGCGGCGATGCCGGGTTAAAGGGCATCGCGTTTCGATGAAAATATGCTATAATAAGCGTATAGTAGAGTCTTGGAGCAGGTACACAAAATGAGGAGGAATCTATAGCCCGTCCGCCGTTTAACGCCGCGCCGACCAAACGTGGTCCGCGCGTCAATCGCGATATCGAAACCGCGAATATCCGCCTTGTCGACCAGGATGGTGAAATGGTCGGCGTTGTTTCATTGAATGAAGGGCTTTCCCGGGCCGATGACGCAGGGCTCGACCTGGTCGAAGTGTCGCCCAACGCAGACCCCCCTGTGTGCAAAATTCTCGATTACGGCAAGTTCAAATACATCGCCCAAAAGAAAGCCAACGAGACGCGCAAGAAGCAGAAGACCATCGACGTCAAGGAAATCAAGATGCGTCCCAACATCGATACCCACGATTACGATGTGAAGATGCGCGCGATTACCAAGTTTCTGGGGGAAGGCGACAAGGTCAAGGTGACGCTACGCTTCCGCGGCCGGGAGATGGCGCATCAGGACCTTGGCCGCGATGTGCTCGAACGGGTGCGCATGCAGCTCGAAGAAGAAGCCAAGGTCGAGGAGTACCCGGCGATGGAAGGCCGTCAGATGATCATGGTCCTGGCCCCGAAATAGGCGTTCCTTACGATTTATCGAGGAACGCGGCCATCCGGGCCGGGGGATCGCCGTCGCGGTACGCTTGCGTCAGCGCATCGATCCCGGCCTTGATGCCGTCGTCCAGCGACCGCGATTCCCAGTCCCGCATCAGCCGTTTTTGCAGCCGCATCCCGGTCGGGCCGTTGGCCATGATCCGGTCCACGGTTTGCGCCACGGCGGCATCCAGACCGGATGCTGGCACGGTTTTTTCGACCAGGCCCCAGTCCAGCGCCGTCGCCGCGTCGATCGCGTCGCCGCGATACAGCAGCCAGCAGGTCCGGCCCCAGCCGATCAGGCGGGGAAACAGCGCCGCCTCGACCACCGAGGGCAGATCGAACAGCACTTCGGGCATGGCGAAGCGAGCGTTGTCGGCGGCAATGCGGATATCGCAGCTTACCGCCACTTCCAGCCCGGCCCCCATGCACGCACCATTGATCCGCGCCAGCACCGGGACCGGCAGATCGCGAATCGCCTGGTTGGCGCGCTGCAATCCGGTGATATAGGTTCGCGCGGAATCCGCGTCGAAGGCGCGCAATTCCTGTAAATTGGCGCCGGCGATGAAGGACCGCGGTCCCTCGCCGGTCAGCACGGCGAGGCGCAGATCGCCGTCATCGGCCAGACCGCGGAACGCGGTTTCCAGCTCGCTCACCAGCGCGCTGGTCAGGCAGTTCGCCTTGGCGATGTTTTCGATCGTGACGCGGGCCAGATTTCCTTCCGGCCGGGTTTCGATTTCAACCGCGATGCGGGCCATGGCGATGTCCCTATAATGTCGCGCGTTTGGTCACGCCGCCATCGATGGTGACGATCGTGCCGCTGATCCACGACGCGCGGTCGCTGGCCAGAAAGGCGACCAGATCGGCGACTTCTTCCGGCGCGCCGGCGCGCGCCAGGGGCATGTCGGCCAGGAATTCGCGCCAGCGCGCCTCGTCGCCGAATTTTTCCACCGCCCGCGCCTTGTTCATGGTCATCATGCGCTCGGTCTCGATCAGCCCCGGATTGACCCCGACCACGCGCACGCCCTTGCCCACCGATTCGCCGCCAAGCGCAACCGTCATCGCCATCAGACTGGCATTGCCCATCGACCCCGCCAGATAGCTTGGCGTCGGCCGTTCGCCAGCCGTGCCCAGGATATTGACGATGACCCCGGCTTTGCGCGCCACCATCGCTGGATAGACCGCCCGGACCAGATTCACATAACCCAGCACCTTCAAATCCCAGGCGTTGCGCCAGGTCGTCTCGTCGACCATCTCGATATTGCCGAACGGGATCGCGCCGGCGTTGTTGACCAGGATGTCGATGCCGGCGGTATCGCTGGCCAACTGCCGCATACGGTCGCCATCGGACAGATCGGCGGCGTGGATGGTGACCTGGGCGCCGTGGGTCTGGTTGAGTTCATCGCGCGCGGCGATCAAATCGGCTTCGGTCCGCGCCGCCAGATGCAAACTGCACCCTTCCGCCGCCAGCAGCCGCGCGACCGCCAGCCCGATCCCCTTCGATCCGCCCGTTATCAGCGCCGTCTTGCCCGCAAGATTGAGATCCATGCCCCCTGTCCTCCCTCGTTTATGGCCGCACTGTGGCGCGCGCGGCGATGCGCCGTCAAGTTACGCCATGCCTTGCGTCGCGGGGGCCGGGGCGGTATAAGGCGCGCGCTAATAAGGGTGGTCGTGGCCCTGGGTATGCCCTGCCATCCGCAAAACGGTAAGTGCTTGTTTCAACGCCTTTAATAAAGAGGAAACCGAAATGCCCAAATTAAAGACCAAATCCAGCGCCAAAAAACGATTCCGTTTCACGGCCAAGGGCAAAGTACGCTTCAACAGCGCCGGGCTGTCGCACATGCTGCGCCGCCGCTCGCAAAAGATGAAGCGCACCAATCGCGGGACGCAGATCATGGCGGATTCGAACGCCCGCACCGTCAAAAAATACTTCCTGCCCTATAAATAACCGAACGGAACCGCATTATGTCTCGCGTAAAACGGGGCGTGACAACACACGCCCGACACCGAAAAATCATCAAGGCCGCCAAAGGATCGCGCGGCCGGTCGAAAAACACCTTCCGCGCCGCAATCCAGCGGGTCGAGAAGAACATGCAATACGCCTATCGCGACAGGCGTACGCGCAAGCGCGATTTCCGCCGCCTGTGGATTCAGCGCATCAATGCCGGGGCGCGGTTGAATGGCCTGACCTATTCGACCTTCATCAACGGATTGAAGCTGGCCGGCATCGAGTTGGACCGCAAGGTGCTGTCCGATCTGGCGATCCGCGAACCGGAAGCCTTCACGGCACTGACCACCGAAGCACAGGCCGCACTCGCCGGGTAGCGTGCTCCATGTAAGGGGCGGTGATGGAAGATCTCGACCAACTGCGCGATGAACTGCTGACCGCAATCGCGGCGGCCGACGGTCTCGATGCGCTCGAAGCGATCCGGGTCGCGGCACTCGGCCGCAAGGGCCGGGTGACCGAATTGATGAAGGGCCTGGGCCAGCTTGCAGCGGACCAGCGCCGCGCCGCCGGCCAGGGGCTGAACGCGGTGAAGACCGCCGTCGCGGTCGCGATCGAGGCGCGCCAAAGCGGCCTGGCCAGCGCCGCCCTCGACGCGGCGTTGGCGGCCGACCGGATCGACATCACGTTGCCGGTCCGGCCACAAGCGCAGGGCCGCATCCACCCGATCAGCCAGACCTTCGACGAGATCGTCGCGATCTTCGGCGAAATGGGCTTCAGCGTCGCCGAAGGGCCGGATATCGAGGACGATTTCCACAACTTCACCGCCCTCAACATCCCGCCCGAACACCCGGCCCGCCAGATGCACGATACCTTTTATTTGCCGGAAAACGCCGCTGGCGACCGCATGGTGCTGCGCACCCATACCTCGCCGGTGCAGATTCGCACGATGCAATCGAATCCGCCGCCGCTGCGCATTATCGCGCCGGGCCGCACCTATCGTTGCGATTCCGATATGACCCATACGCCGATGTTCCATCAGGTCGAAGGGCTGATTATCGACAAGACGACCCATATGGGCCATCTGAAGGGCTGTTTGATCGAGTTTTGCCGCGCCTATTTCGAAGTACCCGACGTGCCGGTGCGGTTCCGGCCCAGCTACTTTCCCTTCACCGAACCCTCGGCCGAGGTCGATATCGGATGCAGCCGGGCGGGCGGCGAGCTGAAGATCGGCACCGGCGGCGACTGGCTGGAAATTCTCGGCTGCGGCATGGTCCACCCCAAGGTGCTGCTGGCCTGCGGGATCGACCCGAACGAATATCAGGGCTTTGCCTTCGGCATGGGGATCGAGCGGATCGCGATGCTTAAATACGGCATTCCCGACCTGCGGACCTTCTTTGACGCCGATATGCGCTGGCTGCGCCATTACGGCTTCGTGCCGCTGGAAGTCCCGACGTTGCTGCGCGGGCTGACGCCATGAAGTTCACATTGTCCTGGCTGCGCGACCATCTCGACACCGACGCGCCGCTGCGCGAAATCACCGATACGCTGACCGCGCTTGGCCTGGAGCTGGAGGAATTGCACGACCGGGCGGCCGGGTTCGAAAATTTCGTCGTCGGCGAAGTGATTTCCTGCGAACCCCATCCCGACGCCGACCGGCTGCGGGTCTGCATCGTCGATACCGGCGCGGCGCAAACCCAGGTCGTGTGCGGCGCACCCAACGCCCGGGCCGGAATGAAGGGCGTGTTCGCGCCGGCCGGGACCCATGTGCCGGACACCGGGCTCGATCTGAAGACCACCAAAATTCGCGGCGTTGAATCCAGCGGCATGTTGTGTTCGGAACGCGAAATGGGCCTGTCCGACGAACATGACGGCATCATCGAACTGCCGGCCGATACACCGGTCGGCGCGTCCTTCGCCGCCATCATGGGGCTGGACGACCCGGTGATCGAAATCGGTCTCACCCCGGACCGCGCCGATTGCGCCGGCGTGCGCGGCATCGCCCGCGATCTGGCCGCCACCGGAATCGGCGTCCTGAAGTCCTGGCCCCATGACCCCGTGCCGGGCGCATTCGACAGCCCGGTCGCGTGGCGACGCGACCTTGGCGCGGACGGCGACGCCTGCCCGCGGGTCGTCGGCCGGGCGTTTCGCGGCATTACCAACGGGCCAAGCCCGGCCTGGCTACATGACCGCCTGCGCGCCATCGGCTTGCGGCCGATTTCCGCCCTGGTCGATATCACCAATTTCGTTACCTTCGACCTTGGCCGGCCCTTGCATGTCTTCGATATCGCCAAAATTACCGGCGATACCCTGACCATGCGCTTTGCCCGCGACGGCGAAGAAATCGACGCGCTGGACGGGCGCAGCTATCGGCTTGATTCGTCGATGACGGTTATCGGCGACAGCGTGCGGGCGCTCGGTATCGGCGGCGTGATGGGCGGCGAACATTCCGGCTGCACGCAAGACACCACCGAAGTGTTCGTCGAATCGGCGCTATTCGACCCGATCCGCACGGCTGCGACCGGCCGCAAGCTCGGCATCGAATCGGACGCCCGCTACCGGTTCGAGCGCGGCGTCGATCGCGCGTCGGCCGATTGGGGCGCCGAGGTGGCGGCGAAACTGATCCTGGAGATTTGCGGCGGCGAAGCCAGCACGCTCACCATGGCCGGCGAGACACCGGCGCCGGCCCCGGCGGTCACGCTCGACCCCAGGCGGCTGGAGACGCTCGGCGGCCTCGCGGTCGAATGCGAAGCGGCGCGCAATATCCTCGACCGGCTCGGTTTCGCAACCAAACTCGTGGCCGGCAAAATCGAAGCCATGCCGCCAAGCTGGCGCTTCGATATCGAAAGCGAAGCCTGCCTGGTCGAAGAAGTGCTTCGGGTCAAGGGGTTCGACGCCATCCCGGCTGTGCCGTTGCTTGCCGATACGCCCTTATCGCGCCCTGCGATCACGCCGGCCCAGCGCCGGGTGTCGTTTGCCCGCAAGACGCTGGCCGGGCGCGGCATGCTGGAAGCGGTGACCTGGTCGTTTCTGCGCGATAAGGACGCCGCTTTGTTCGGCGGCGTCGGCGACGATCTGCGGCTGGTCAACCCGATCAGCGCCGATCTTGACGTCATGCGGCCCTCGGTGCTGCCCAATCTGATCGCCGCCGCCGGGCGCAACGCCGACCGCGGCATGAACCAGGTGGCCTTGTTCGAGGTCGGCGCAGCATGGCGCAACGATACGCCGGACGGCCAGCAACTGGTCGCCGCCGGGATCCGCACCGGAACCAGCGGGCCGCGCCATTGGTCGCAAGAAGCGCGCGCCATCGACGCCTTCGACGCCAAGGCCGACGCGCTGGCCGTCCTGGCCGCCTGCGGCGCGCCGGCAGCCAAGGCGCAGGCCAGCGCCGATGCACCCGTCTGGTATCATCCGGGCCGGGCCGGCGCGCTGCGGTTGGGGCCGAACGTTCTTGCCTGGTTCGGGGAAATTCATCCAGCCGTGCTGAAAGCGATGGACGTGAAGGGGCCGGTCGCCGCCTTCGAGGTGTTCCTGGATGCAATCCCCCGGCCCAAGGCAAAATCCGGCAAGGCCCGGGCCCTGCTTCAGGTCTCGGCCTTTCAGCCGGTCAAACGCGATTTCGCCTTTGTCGTCGATGACGCAATGCCGGCCGCCAAGCTGATCGGCGCGGTCCGCACCGCCGACCGCAAGCTGGTCGCGGCGGTCGATGTCTTCGATGTCTTCACTGGCGCCGCCCTGGGCGAGGGCAAAAAATCGGTCGCCCTATCGGTCACCCTGCAACCAAGCGGCCACACCATGACCGACGCCGAAATCGACGCCGTCGCCGCCAGGATCGTCGCCAACGTACAAAAACAGACCGGCGGCGTCCTGCGCGGCTGATAACTGCATTTGCAGTTGACGAGATGCCGCGACTCGGCAAGGGTCGGCGGCATGACGGCATCCAAGAAATCATACGCCATTGCGTGCAGCAGCGCGTTTCGCGACCGGGTGCTGGCGCTGGCGACGCGGCGCGGCGTCAATGTCGGCGACCTTGCGCGCTCGGTGATGCTGGTTGTGCCGCCCGCAGCCGTGGCGGCGATGGCGGACCCCGGCGAAC
>PTKA01000339.1 GCA_002937525.1 Alphaproteobacteria bacterium MarineAlpha10_Bin3 | reverse complement strand
GCAGTTCCTGCCGCACGAAGCGTACCGGGAACAACTGTTCGAAGGTTTCCGCGTTCGGGATGCGCAACCCGCAGAGGCTGTTCAGCCCGCCTTGCTGTGGGAAACCATCGCGGCCATCGACAGCGCCACCGCCGGAGGCGCCGAACCAGTGATAGATCACGAAAGTGTTGCCGTCTTCGCCAACGCCCGAGGTGATGGGAAAGGCGTTCTTGCCCCAACCGGCGCAGCTCCTCGCTGGCATCGCTTCGGCCAGGGCGCCCCACACCGCATGGATGATCTCGCAGGCCGGGAAGACCGTCGACATCGTCATCGGCGCTGGCGGACGCGGGTTCACTATGCTGCCTTCCGGCGCGATGATGGTCACGCCGCGATAGGTTCCCTCATTGCGTGGAATCGCCGGATCGAAGAACGACGACAGCGCCATGTAAACCGACGAATAGGTGTTGGCGAAGGAACTGTTCTTGAACCCTTGGATTTGCGCGTGCGAGCCGGTGAAATCCACCGTCAGCGTATCGCCGTCGACGGTGAGAGTGACGCATATCCGGATGTCCATGGGCTCGAAGCAATCGTTGTCGAACCGGTCCTCGCCGCGATAGACGCCGTCCGGCAGGTCGGCGATTGCGGCGCGCAAGCGGCGGTCCGCGTGATCGAGGATGCCGTCCATATAAGCCAACCCGTCATCGACGCCGAGTTCGCCCAGATACGCCTCGACCTGTTGCGCGCCGATCCGCGTCGCGCCAAGCATCGCGCGGAGGTCGCCGTCCAGATAGTGGGGCGTCCGGCAGTTGATCAACAAAAGCTGCCAGAGGTCCTCGCGTGTCTTCCCTCGCTCGATCAAGCGTAGCGGCGGCAGCCGAATGCCTTCATGGAAGATCTCCTTGGCTTCCGGATTATAGGTACCGGCCGCGCCACCGCCGATATCGGACTGGTGGGCGCGGATGCAGGACAGCGCGACCAGGGTCTCGTCGCGGAAGACCGGCCGCGCGATCACCCAATCCGGCAGATGGTTTCCGCCAGCGACATAGGGGTCGCTCAGCAAAAATGCGTCGTCGGCCGCCATGTCGTCGCCAAATGTTTCCAGCAGCGCGCGCGCCGCGAACCCACCGCCGCCGGTATGGATCGGGATGCCGTCGGCCTGGGCGACGATGACGCCGTCGCGGTCAACAAGAAAACACGAGAAGTCGTGAGCGTGGTTGAAAATGGGGCTGCGGGCCGTGCGCGTCATGACCCACCCCATCTGCTTGGTGATGTGATCAAGGCGGTTCTGAACCAGCGCCATGGTTACCGGGTCAAGGATCATTTCAATTCTCCGAATCCCCCAGATGGATCACGAAATTGTTCGCCGCGTCGACTTCCAGCATGTCCTTGGGACCGACCAGAACCGTCGTCGATGCCTCCGCGATCAGGACCGGGCCGGCGACACGGTGACCGGGATGCAGATCGCCGCCGCGATACACGTCGACCTCGGCCCTGCCCGCGTCAAGGAAGATTGAACGGCGTTCGGCGGGCGTGGCGGGTTCCGACGCCGCCGCCGCAACAATCGCTTCGAGCGCTGGAAGAACGCCCGTGCCGGCGACCCGAAGCGCGGTCATTTCCAAGATCCCGTCGGGCTGAATATGGCCGAACAATCGCCCGTATTCACGCTCGAATCTTTGCCGTATCCGCGACTTGTCCGGCGGGCCGCCCGCCACCGTCACGCGCACATCCCAACTCTGCCCGGTATAACGCAGGTCGATTTCACGGACCAGTTCAATTTCCGGCGCGCCGCTGGCGTCCAATTCGGCGCTAGCTCGGTCCTCCAGCTCGCGGTAGATCGCGTCGATTTCTTCTGGCGGGATGTCAGCGAGACGGCCAAATCGCATGCGCACGAAGTCGAACCGCAGATTGGTGTGCAGCATGCCGAGCGCGCAAAACACGCCGGAGAGGCGCGGTATATAGACCTTCGCGCATCCCAGCATCCGGCCGACCGCCGCGCCGTGCATTGGTCCAGCACCTCCCGAGGCGACGAGCGTAAATTCGCGTGGATCATAGCCTCGCTGGATGCTGATCCGTTGCAGCGCATGCAGCAGATGCTGCTCCAGCAAACGGATGATACCGGACGCCGCCGCATCGATTTCGATGCCAAGCGGATCGGCCACGGCCCGCGCAATCGCTACCTTGGCAAGGCCTTCGTCCAGCGTGACTGCGCCGCCCGCATAAGGCCCGGCCTTTAAACGTCCCAGGACGAGCAAAGCGTCGGTGACCGTCGGCGCCGAGCCGCCGAGGCCGTAACACGCGGGACCGGGACGGGCGCCCGCGCCCACCGGTCCGACGAAGAGCAGCCCCGCCTCGTCGACGCCCGCGATCGTGCCGCCGCCCGCGCCGATGGTGTGAATGTCGACGGACGGCAGGGCGAGCGGATAGCCCTCGACCTTCATCTCGTCGCTGACCGCGACGTCGCCCTGGTGCATCAGGATCGCATCGCAACTCGTCCCACCAATTTCCATAGAGATTAGATTGTCCGACCCGATGGCCTGGCGGTAATACGCCAGCGCGCCGACCCCCGCCGCGGGGCCTGACAGCAGCAAGGCGACAGGGCGCGCCACGACGCGTTCGAGCGGTATAACGCCGCCATTGTTCTGCGTCAGGAGGATTGGGCGCCCTAGCCCGAGTCCGGCGAGCCGCGCGTTCAATTCCTGCAAATACGACGCCGTGCGGGGCGCGACATAGGCGTTGATCACGGCGGTCGAGGTTCGCTCGTACTCGCCGATCACCGGGGCAATATCGCTCGACACGGAAACCCACGCCCAACGCTCGCGAAGGATTTCGGCGCAGGCCTGTTCATGGCCGGCATTGGCGAATGCGTTGAACAGGCAGATCGCCACGGAATCCACGCCTTCGCGTTCGAAAATGTCGCACGCGGCCGCGACATCGTCTTCCGCAAGGGGTTCGAATTCGCTGCCGTCCGCGTCGATCCGGCCCCGCACCGGCAAACGAAGATAGCGCGGCACCAAGACCGGCGGGTTCGGCTCACGATGCGACCAGACATCGTCCCGCCAACCGCGGCGAATTTCCAAGCTGTCGCGAAATCCCTTCGTCGTCAGGAGCCCGACCGTTGCTCCCTTGCGCTCGATCAGCGTGTTCGTCGCGATCGTAGATCCATGCACAAACAGATCGCACCTGTTCAAAATACCGGCGACGCCGCCGCCGAACCGCGCGGCTGCGAGTT
>PTKA01000338.1 GCA_002937525.1 Alphaproteobacteria bacterium MarineAlpha10_Bin3 | reverse complement strand
GGCGGCGGATTGCGTCGGCAGCGAGATCGAACGCCCGGCGGCCAGGCAATCCATCAGCATCTGCCAGCCGCGCCCGGCGCCGGCCCGGTTGCCGATGATGAAATCGATCGGCACGAACACGTCGCGGCCGATAATCGGGCCGTTTTGAAACGGCACGCCCATCGGGTCGTGCCGGTCGCCGATCTCGATGCCCTTTATCGCTCTAGGGATCAAGGCGCAGGTCACGCCCAGATCTTCGTCTCCGCCAAGCAGGCCATCGGGGTCCAGCAAACGGAAGGCGAGGCCGATCAAACTCGCCACCGGCGCCAGGGTGATGTAGCGCTTTTGCCAGTTCAGGCGGATGCCC
Source organism: Alphaproteobacteria bacterium MarineAlpha10_Bin3 (assembly GCA_002937525.1). Classification (GTDB taxonomy): domain Bacteria; phylum Pseudomonadota; class Alphaproteobacteria; order UBA8366; genus MarineAlpha4-Bin1. The sequence goes on along the minus strand of PTKA01000338.1, from coordinate 2,862 downwards.
AGCACGTCCTCGCCCTCGAAGGTATCGCGGCAGACGATGCCGGTGGCGCGCGGCGAGGCGGCGTCGCTGCCGGCTTCGGGTTCGGTCAGCGCGAAGCAGGGAATGTCTTCGCCGGACGCAAGGCGCGGCAGATAATGATCCTTCTGTTCCTGGGTCCCGTAATGCAGCAGCAGTTCGGCCGGCCCGAGCGAATTTGGCACCATGACGGTGACCGCCGTGGCGACGCTGCGGGTCGAAAGCCGGGCGATCACCGCCGAATGTCCAATGGCGGAGAACCCACGGCCGCCATATTGTTCGGGAATAATCAGGCCGAAGAACCGTTCGCGCTTGAGATAGGCCCAGACTTCGGGCGAAAGGTCGCGGTCCTGCTGGATCTGCCAGTCATCGACCAGCGCGCATAGCTCCTCGACCGGGCCGTCCAGAAAATCCTGTTCGGCCTGGCTCAGCGGACGCGCCTCGAAGGCAAGCAGCTTTTTCCAGTCCGGGTCGCCGGAAAACAGATCGCCGTCCCACCATACCGTGCCGGCTTCGAGCGCGATGCGTTCGGTCTCTCCCATCACCGGCAGCACGCCGCGCATCACTTTCAGCAGGGGCGCGGACACCAATGCCCGGCGGACCGGCCGGATGCCAAACAGCGCCGCCAACGCCGCGGCAATGCCGGCGAGCGACCAGAACAGCATCGGCATCTCAATGCCCGACACCGTGCCGGCGGCGAAGACGGCGATGGTGGCGCCGACCCAGGCCCCGTAGCCGTGCCCGCGATACATCAAAATTACCAGGAGCAACGCACCGATGATGAGCAAGCCGTATGCGGCCATGGCCGAATTCCTTACCTTCAGTTGCGCAGGGGCTTTCCGGTCTTCAGCATATGCCCTATCCGCGCGATCGACGCCGGATTGCGCGCCAGTGCCACGAATGCGCTGCGTTCAAGGGCCAGCAGGTCATCCTCGCCGAGCGGATCGGCGATATCCGTTTTGCCGCCGCTGAGCACGCCGGCGAGCAATTTTCCGACCACGGCGTCATGCGGCGTCGCCTTGCCGGTTTTGCGGAAGCCGTCGATCGCCATGCCAAGGGCGATGGCCGCGGATTCGCCCGGCAGCGCGATTTCCACCGCCTCTGGCGGCGCGTAATCGGCGACCAGCGCCAGGGCCCGGGCCTTGGCGTCGGCCAGCAGGCGGTCGCGGTTCATCGTGATCCCGTCGCCGGGGCGCAGGATCAACAGGTCGCGGGCTTCTTGCGCCGAGCGGGCGACACTGGCCAGGCCGATGGTCTCGAACGCCTTGACGATGGGCGGCATCGGGCCGCCGGCGCGGCGCGGTTCGGCGAAGCCGCGTTGCAGCATTTCCTTGCAGCCGCCCCAGCCGGGAATGACGCCGACGCCGACCTCGACCAGCCCGCTATAGGTTTCGGCATGGGCCTGGATGGCGTCGCAATGCAACAGCACCTCGCAGCCGCCGCCAAGCGCCATGCCGGACGGCGCGCCGACCACCGGGAACGGCGCGTATTTGAGCGCCATATAGGTTTTCTGCCCCTTGCCCACCATCCACCGCACGACGAACCAGAGGCGTAATTTTGCGGCGATCAGCAGCAACCCGATATTGGCCCCGACTGAAAAATTATCAGCTTCATTATGGATCACCAACGCCTTGTAATGCTGTGGCACCAGGCGAATCGCCGTGCCGATCATCGACAGCGTCCGGGGATCGAGCGAATTCATCGCGCTGTGGAATTCCAGGCACAGAACGCCGTCGCCGATATCCCACAGGCTGGCGGCGCCGTTTCGCGCAACCGGCGCACTGGCGCGTTTGATATCTTCCAGCAGCAATACACCGGCCAGGCGGGTCAGCTCGCGGTAGCCGCCGGCGTAATCCATGAACTGCCGCCGGCCATCCGTGGTCCGGTAGAAATTCCCGTCGCCGACGGCCTCCAGCAGCGCCGGGACCGGCAGCCCTTGCGCTTCGAGCCGGGCCCGGAACCAGGCCGGACCCAGATTGTCGATCAATTCAAAGGGGCCGTATTTCCAGTTGTAACCGAGCCGCATCGCGGCATCGATGGCGGCGATGTCGTCGGCGATCCGGGTTGCGCAATGCGCGGCGTAGCACAATGTCGCGGCCAGCACCTTCCAGCCATACCGGCCGCCCTTGTCGCCATGTTCGACCAGCGCGCGCAGCCCGCCTTTTTTGGCGGCGGCGACGCTGGCCAGTTTCGGGCGCACCGCATCGCGGTATTCGCCGGTCGCCAGATCGCGCGCCTGTTTGACCCGTTTGCCCGAACGATGATCGAGCCGGTAGAACCCGCCCTTGCCCTTGCGGCCGGTATAGCCGGCGGCAACCATTTCCTCGATCATTTCGGGCTCGCGGTAGATCGCGTGGAACGGGTCATCGGCATCGAGCGCACCGGCGAGCCCGCGCAGCACATGCGGCATCAGATCGAGCCCGACCAAATCGAGCAGCGCGAATACGCCGGTCTTGGGAATGCCCATCGGCCGGCCGATGACCGCATCGGCTTCTTCGACCGTGATGCCGTCGTCGATCGCCGCGACAACGGCGCTTTGCAGCCAGTAGGTGCCGATCCGGTTGGCGATGAAGCCCGGCGTATCCTTGCAGCCGATCACGGTCTTGCCGAGTTCGATATCGGCGAAGGCGCGCATTAGCGCAATCGGTTCGGGTTTGGTGTCGGGTCCCGTCACCAGTTCCAGCAGCCGCATATAGCGCGGCGGGTTGAAAAAATGGGTGATCAGGAAATCGCCCCGGAAGCGCGCCGGCATGTCTTTTGTGAGGGTGGCGAGCGGTATCGTCGAGGTGTTCGAGGAAACGATGCTGCCGTCCTTGCGCACCGCTTCCAGTTTTTCGTATAGCGCGC
>PTKA01000337.1 GCA_002937525.1 Alphaproteobacteria bacterium MarineAlpha10_Bin3 | reverse complement strand
GCCGAAATTGACCCGCATACCGTGATCGAAATCCGCTTCCGCGCCAGCGCTGACCACTGCGGCTAGGTGAAATACCGCGTCGATGTCGGGGGTAATCAGGGCGCGGATCGTATCCGGGTCGCTGATATCGCCGGTGATGATTTCCAGGCGCGGATCGTCGGGGAAGGGCGGGTCCGGCTCGACGACATCGAAGACAACGACTTTATCGACCGGTCCCGATGCGCCGCCCGACAGATCGAGCGTGTTCTTTTCCAGCAGCTTGATCGCCAGCTTGCGGCCAATGAATCCGGCCCCGCCGGTGATAACGACTTTCATGGGTCCAAGCTCCTCAAACATGGGTCCAAGCTCCTCAAAGTCTTCATAATTTTGGATTTCGCTGGCCAACAACGATGCCCCGGCAATGCGGCAGGGATTCCGGCCTTTCGGTTAATTTTCCGCCATCGACATTGGCGAATCCGGCGCTGCGCACCATTTGGCCCAGGCAGTGCAAGGTCGGCACCCAGTAATTGCTCGCGTTGTTGCCGTATTGGCTGTCGGGATAGAATTCCATCACCATCTGTCTGCCGGCATAGCCATGGCCGAGGCCGCCGCGATAGGGGCTGTAATCGTCCAGGATCGCGGATTCAACGAAGATCGCCTCGTCGCAGAGCGCCGCCAGCCGGTCGAGCGCCAGCAGGGGATGGCGCAGATGATACAGAAGGCCAAAACAGAAAATATAATCGAAGCGGCCGAACCGCGCTTCGGTAACGTCGTAGACGCTTATATCGTGGCGCTGGCATTGCGCATCGCCGTAGCCCAGTGCTTCGCGGCAAAGATCGAAGGTCTCCCAGCCGGTCCGTGTCTCCAGTCGGCCGAGGAAATCCGAACAATCGTCGATGGCGACCACTTCCCCGGCACCCCGCTTCAGCGCCTCGAATGTCCAATAGCCGTCCCAGGCACCGACATAGAGCACCCGCTTACCAGTCAGGTCGGCCGGCACGCGGTAGGCGGCGGGGTCGATCGGCGCCCAGCCAGGCGTGACAATCCCGCCCGGCAGGTCGATCTTGTGATACCAATAGCCGAGTGCCGCGACCCGGGCCGCCAGGTCTTCAAGGGGGTGGGCGTCGCCTTGTCGAGGGGACATCCATGGGTCCGATTCTAACGGTGAAACAGGTCGCTACGATGGATTGTTGGTATAAAGCCTTGGACGCGTTGAATCCACAACGCATGGGGCGCGCGCGTATGACGGGTGAACCAAGCGACGATGTGGCGGCGCTGTATTCCCTGGCCGCTCTCACCTATCGGGCCGGGCGGTACGACGAAGCGTTGCCGCAAATTGAGCGGGCGGTCGCTTCTGGCGCGGCTTCGTCCGATTGTCATAACCTGCACGGACTGGTGCTGCTGGGGTTGGGCCAGCCCGCCGCCGCCGCCTTCGGTGCGGCGTTGGCCGTGGAGCCCGGGTTCGCCGATGCGCGGAACAATCTTGGCGCCGCCCACGAAGCGCTCGGTCAGACTGAAAATGCCGAGGCGGCGTATCGCGATGCGCTCGGTTTGCGTCCCGATTACGCCGAAGCGGCGTGTAATCTTGGCCGCATGCTGCTGCGGCTAGGCCGTCCGGGCGAATCCGCCGCCGCCAGCCGCCGCGCGCTGGAAATTCGCCCGGACCTTTGCGATGCCCGCATCAATCTGGCCGTGGCGCAGCAGCGCCAGGGACAGGATGCGGCGGCGGAAGCAACCATCCGCACGGCTCTCGCCAGCGCGGACGGCGACGCCACCTTGCACCGCTTTCTTGGCGTTCTGCGCCGCCGGCAGGGCGACCTTTCAGGGGCGGAAGCCGCTCTGCGGCGGGCGCTGGCGCTGGATCCGTTGCTGGCACAAGCGCATGGCGGCCTTGCCGCCGTGCTGCTCGATCAAGGCGAGTTGGACGCGGCCGAGACATGTTTCAGGCGCGCGCTGGAGCTTTGTCCGGGCGACGCCCACATTCACTCCAATCTGTTGCTCTGCCTGAATTATCGGGAGACCGATGCCGAGGCGCTGTTGGCGGCGCATAGCGCCTGGGCCGAACGGCACGCAGTCAAGACGCCGCCCCTGCCGCCCGCCAAGCCGAATCCAGCGCCACGCCGGTTGCGGCTGGGTTATCTATCGGGCGATTTTCGCCGGCATTCGGTCGCGTATTTTCTAGAGCCGCTGCTGGCGCATCATGACCGTACCCGATTCGATATTTTTTGTTATGCGACCAACGAAGACCCGGACGAGGTGACCGACCGGCTGCGGTCCCAAGCCGGGCATTGGCGCTGGGTTTCAGGCCTTGATGACGCCCAACTGGCGAACAGAATCCGCGATGACGAAATCGATATCCTGATCGAATTGTCCGGCCACACCGCCGGCAATCGGCTTGCCGCACTGGCGTATCGGCCGGCCTTGGTCCAGGTGAGTTGGTGCGGTTATCCCAACACCACCGGCATGACGGCGCTGGACTACCGGATCGTCGATGCGGTTACCGATCCGCCCGGCGCGCAGGCCTGGGCAAGCGAAACCCTGGTGCGGCTGCCGGGCGGTTTCCTATGCTATCGGCCGCCGGACGACGCCCCCGCCCAGACACCGCCACCGGCGCAAGCGAAAGGGTATGTGACCTTTGGGTCGTTCAATAATCTGCGCAAGGTGACGCCCGAAGTGGTTGCCCTTTGGGCAGCGTTGCTGCACCGCGTTCCGCGCGCGCGCCTGCTGTTGAAGGCGCGGTCCCTGGCCGATCGGAATACCGCGCAGCGGCTGCACGCGATGTTCGCCGGCCACGGAATAGATGCCGGCCGCCTTACCTTGCGTGGCCCGGTTGCCGGATTTGCCGCCCATCTTGCGGCCTATGCGGACCTCGATATCGCGCTCGACCCGTTTCCCTATAATGGGACGACGACGACCTGCGAGGCGCTATGGATGGGCGTTCCGGTGGTTACCCTGGCCGGCAACCGGCATGCCGGCCGGGTTGGCGCCAGCCTGTTGACCCGTATCGCCTTTGACGATTGCATCGCGGCGGACGAGGCGGAATATCTCGATATCGCCCGGCGTCTGGCGGCGGACATTCCAACACTGGCGGAACGCCGCGCGGGGCTGCGTCAGCGCATGACAGCCTCTTCACTATGCGACGCACCGGCTTTTACCCGCGAGATGGAATCGGCGTTCGAGAAAATGTGGTGCTGCGCGGTTTCCCCGGGCGCGTAGCCGTTAGGATGTTTT
>PTKA01000336.1 GCA_002937525.1 Alphaproteobacteria bacterium MarineAlpha10_Bin3 | reverse complement strand
CGATTCATAGATGATGCCGATCACACCCAGCGGCACGCTGATCCTGGTAATGCGCAATCCGTTGGGCCGGGTTCGCTCGTCGAGTATCCGGCCAACCGGTTCGGGCAGTTCGGCCACGTCCTCCAGCCCCGACGCCATGGCTTCGATGCGCGCCGCGTTCAGGGTCAGGCGGTCGGTGAAGGCGGCGCTCAGTCCCTTGGTTTGTGCGTAGGCCAGGTCCTTGGCATTGGCGTCCAGCAGGGCGTCGGCGCGGGCGCGAAGGAAGGCCGCGCCGTGGCGCAATGCCGCGGCCTTGGTTTCGCTGGTGGCTTGCGCCAGGACCTTTCCGGCCTGTTTGGCGGCGATGGCGGTCACGCGAATTTCGGCCGCAATGTCCGGCGTCTTGGTGGCGGTCATCGGTCGTTTCCTTCAGTCTAATACCAGATCGTCGCGGTGAATTATTTCGTCGCGGCCACGATAACCCAGAATATTTTCGATTTCACTGGTCTTGTGTCCGGCGATCAGGACCGCGTCGTCGCTCGAATAGGCGCACAGGCCGCGGCCAAGCTCGCACCCGTCGCTGGCCCGGATGGTGACCAGGTCGCCGCGCTCGAACCGGCCGGTGACATTGGCGACACCGACCGGCAGCAGGCTGCGCCCGTCGCGCAGCGCGCGCCGCGCGCCGTCATCGACGCGCAGCGCGCCCTTGGGCTTCAGCGATCCGGCGATCCACCGTTTGCGGGCGCTGTGCGGCGCGGCACTGGCCACGAACCAGGTGCAGCGCGCGCCCGCCAATAACGCGCGCAGCGGATGCGCGTCTCGGCCATCGGCGATCACCATATGGCAACCGCCGGCCAGCGCGATCTTCGCCGCCTGTAATTTGGTGACCATTCCGCCCGAGGCGTAGCCGCGCGCGGCGGTGCCGGCCATCGCCTCGACCGCCGGCGTGACCGCGCTCACCTCGGCGATGTGGGTTGCGTTTGGGTGCACGCGCGGATCGGCGTCGTACAGCCCGTCGATATCGGACAGCAGCACCAGCGCATCGGCGCCGACCATCGCCGCGACCCGGGCCGCCAGCCGGTCATTGTCGCCGAAGCGGATTTCCTCGGTCGCCACGGTATCGTTCTCGTTGATGACCGGCACCGCGCCAAGGTCGAGCAACTGGCGCAATGTCGCCCGTGCGTTGAGGTGCCGGCGGCGGCGTTCGGTATCGTCCAGGGTCAGCAGGATCTGCGCCACCGTGATATCGTGCGGCAACAAGGCTTCCTGAAAGGCGTGCGCCAGGCGAATCTGTCCGGTGGCCGCAGCTGCCTGCTTTTCCTCCAGCCGCAGCGCGCTGTCGGCAATGCCAAGCAGGCGGCGTCCAACCGCGATCCCGCCCGACGATACGATCAGCACCTCGCGCCCGCCGGCGCGGAATTCGGCCACGTCATCCGCCAGCGTCGCCAGCCAGTCATGGCGAATCCAGCCGCCTTCGTCTTCGACCAGCAATGCCGAGCCGATCTTGACGACCAGCCGTTTGGCGTCGGTTAATCGGTGCATGGCTCTAGGGCGTCCAGCCAATGGCGGGCTCGTCCACGGCGTCTTGCGCGGCCGCCGCCGCCTTGTCGGCCGCGCGTTGCGCGCGCACGCCTGCGATCAACGCGCGCAACGCCTGTTTGACCCCGCGCCCGGTAACGCCGGACAGGGAGATGATCCGCGCATCGCTCAACTCGCCAAGCGTTGCGCGCTTGGCCGCGATCTCTTCAGCCGTCAGCGCATCGCATTTGTTCAGCCCGATCAGTTCGGTCTTGTCGGTCAGGCCGCCGCCATAGGCGGCCAGCTCGCCGCGAATGGTGCGGTAGGCGCTGGCGACATCGTCCTGCGTACCATCGACCAGATGCAGCAGAATACCGCAACGCTCGACATGGCCCAGGAACCGGTCGCCGAGCCCATGACCTTCATGCGCGCCCTCGATCAGCCCTGGAATATCGGCCAGCACGAATTCTTCCTGGTCGATGCCGACGACCCCAAGGTTGGGATGCAGGGTGGTGAAGGGATAGTCGGCGATCTTCGGCCGCGCGCGCGACACCGCCGCAAGGAAGGTCGATTTGCCGGCATTCGGCAGGCCGACCAGCCCGGCATCGGCGATCAGTTTCAGCCGCAGCCACAGCCACATCTCCTCACCCGGATAGCCCGGCGTGGAGCGGCGCGGCGCCCGGTTGGTGGCGCTTCTGTAGCGCATATTGCCGAAACCCGGATCGCCGCCACGGGCCAGCACCAATGTTTGCCCGGCCTTGACCAGGTCCACGATCAGGGTTTCGCCGTCCTCGGCCAGGATCTGGGTTCCGACCGGCAATTTCAGGGTCTTCGGCTGGCCGGCGGCGCCGGTGCGCTGGCGGCCCATGCCGGGGCGGCCTTTCTCGGCCTTGAAATGCTGCTGGTAGCGGTAATCGATCAGGGTGTTCAGATTCTCCACGACCTCGACCACGACATCGCCGCCGCGGCCGCCGTCGCCGCCGTCGGGGCCGCCATACTCGACGTATTTTTCACGCCGGAACGACACGCAGCCGCCGCCGCCATCGCCGCTCTTGACGAATATCTTGGCCTGATCGAGAAATTTCATGGCCTGAAGCCTAGTGGACACAACGAAAAAGGGGAATGGCTAACCATTCCCCCGGAAAACATGACAATGCCGGGTTGGACTACGCCGGCGGCACCACGCAAACGGTGGTGCGGCTGCGGGTCTTGTGGAATTTCACATTGCCTTCGGTCAGCGCAAACAGCGTGTGGTCCTTGCCCATGCCGACATTGCCGCCGGGGTGAACCTTGGTGCCGCGCTGGCGGATGATGATGTTGCCGGGAATGACGGCTTCGCCGCCATATTTCTTGACCCCGAGGCGGCGCCCCGCGGAATCGCGCCCGTTCCTGGAACTGCCGCCGTGCTGGTCATGCCGCCGTCGACATCCAGTGCCGTACCAGTGATGAAAGCGGAAGAGTCTTGTAGAAAAAACAGGATCGCGTTGACGACATCGGCCTCGGAGCAATTGCGGCCAAGCGGAATATCCTTGGCCGTGGCAGCCATTACCTGCTCGGGTGAGAGTCCAGTCGCCTTGGTCTTCCAATCGAGGATAGACTCGCCCATGCCGGTCGTCGGACAACCGACGGGACAGACGCAGTTGACGGTCACCCCGTCGCCAGCCAGCTCGCCGGCGATCGACTTGGTTAGACCCACTACCCCGAACTTGGCCGCCACGT
>PTKA01000335.1 GCA_002937525.1 Alphaproteobacteria bacterium MarineAlpha10_Bin3 | reverse complement strand
TGGGCCAGACCGGAATCGCGCATCGCCGTCATCACCGCGAGCGGAATGGCGCTGCGGTCGCCGGTAATCAGGGCCGCGGCCACCGCGCCCGAGGGACCGGGCGCCGATTCCCGGACGCGCGTGGCGATATTCTGGCGCGCGCTGGTTATCCACAGCCCCATCGTACCCGCTTGCGGCGCCGCCGTCTGGACGCGGGCCGCGCCGAGCGCATAGCCGTAGCCGCCGATGCGCGCGAACCAGGCATGGCGCCTGAAATCGAATGCGCCCGGCGCAGCCGGCCTCGATGGCGGCGAGAGCCTGGCGAAAACCGCGATTTGCGACCCCATCGCCGGCAAATCCGCGCCGCGCAACCGGATCCGCACCTGTGCCGGGGTTTGCGCGGCGCTCAGCCCGATCAGCGTCAGCCGGTCCAACAGGATCCGGGGCTTGCGGGCGAAAGCTTCGACGCCGACCACCCTGCCGGTGACAAGGGCCGGACCGTATGGCTTGGCCAGAACCGGCGCGGCAACGCCATGCGCCGCGTATTGCGCCGCCGCGAACCCCAGCGCCACCGCAGCCGTCATCAACGCGCCCACGATCACCGTGCCGGAGCGCCGCCCGACGCCAAGCGCGCCGAGGGCGCAAAACAGAATCAGCGGCGCGATCCAGATCGCCGGTTCGCGCGCAAGCACGAAGTAGACGGCGATTCCAGCGCCAAGAAAAGCCGGAGCCCACAAGGCCCATCGCCCGCGTTCGGCGGCCAATGAACCGCCGGCCGCCGTCAGGACGAAGACAGCCGCCGATAGAAACCGTCCGGGTGGCGCTGGGCTCAACTTTCACCTCCTGCACCTTGCAACCAGGAAACGCCGATTTTTCCTAGTGTCCAGGCCAAAGCGCATGGTAAACCGCGCATCGCGCCGCGCGCCAATTATCGAAAGCCCATCCATGAGCGTTGTTACGCGATTTGCTCCCTCGCCGACCGGGTTCCTGCATATCGGCGGCGCCCGAACGGCCTTGTTCAACTGGCTGTACGCCCGCCATCACGGCGGCCGCTTCATGCTGCGGATCGAGGACACCGACGCCAAACGCTCGACCCGCGAAGCCGTCGACGCCATTCTCGACGGCCTGCGCTGGCTGGAACTGGATTGGGACGGCGAGGTCTACTACCAGTCGCGCCGACATGCGCGGCATATCGAAGCCGCGCAGGCGTTGCTGGCCGCCGGTAAGGCCTACCGGTGCTATTGTTCGCCCGAAGAACTGGCGCAGATGCGCCAGACGGCGAAACGCGAAGGCCGCTCGATCCGCTATGACGGCCGGTGGCGCGACCGCGACCCGGCCGACGCGCCGGCCAACGTCGATCCGGTAATCCGCCTGAAGGCGCCACTGGACGGCGAAACCGTCATCGACGATCTGGTGCAGGGACCGGTGCGCGTGGCGAACAGCCAGCTCGACGACATGATCTTGTTGCGCAGCGACGGGACGCCGACCTATATGCATTCGGTCGTGGTCGACGACCATGACATGGGCGTCACCCATGTCATTCGCGGCGACGATCATCTGACCAACGCAGCCCGGCAGACCCGGCTTTTCGAGGCATTGGGCTGGAAGGCGCCCCGCTTCGCCCATATACCGCTGATCCACGGCGCCGACGGACAGAAACTCTCCAAACGCCATGGCGCGCTCGGCGTCGATGCCTACCGGTCGCTTGGCTATCTGCCGGAAGCATTGCGCAACTATCTTTTACGGCTCGGCTGGAGCCATGGCGACGACGAAGTCATCGATACGGCGCAAGCTGTCGCCTGGTTCGACCTCGACGCGGTCGGCAAGTCCGCCGCGCGGTTCGACTTTGCCAAACTCGACAGCCTCAACAGCCATTATTTGCGCGAAATGGCGCCCGAAGCGCTGGTGGCACTCGTGCTGCCACGGCTTGACGATCAATCGGCGGTCGTGCGCGAGCGCCTCCTTCAGGGGATCGCAAGTCTTACGCAACGCATTAAAACAGTGGATGAACTTGTTGAAAATTCGAAGTTTTATTCTGCTGGCCCGGCCTTCCCCCTGACAATTCCAAAGGCGGCGAAACAGCTTGAAGGGGACGGCCTGGTCGTCCTGGCCGAACTGGCCGAACGGCTATCGGGCCTTGGCCAGTGGAACGAAGAGTCGCTGGAGGAAGCGGCCAAAGCGCATGCGCAAGCCCGCGAAATCGGCCTTGGAAAGATCGCCCAGCCGCTGCGCGCGGCCCTCACGGGCTCGAACGCATCGCCCGGCATATTCGAGGTGATGCGGATTCTAGGCCGCAACGAGACGCTTGCCCGCCTGGCCGCGGTCCCCGGAATCGAACGCTGAGCCAATTTGCCCGCGGGCGGATTGCCCCGTATAATGCCGGCATCCGATAAGGGGAGCCGGAATAAGCGGGAACCGGCGCGACGAAACTTCGTCTAGCCGTGCTTCGATTCGCTTAAGTGTTTAAAAACAAAAGAAGGATCTGCCATGAGCCAGGAACCCAAGGGTGCTGCGGGAAACGAATTTGTCACGCTGTCGGACCACAGCACGGGGAAAAAATACGACTTTCCGTTGATGCCGGGAACGGTCGGGCCGAAGGTGATCGACGTGCGTTCGCTGTACGCCCAAACCGGCCATTTCACCTATGACCCTGGCTATACGTCCACGGGTTCTTGCGAATCCAAGATCACCTATATCGATGGCGAGGAAGGGATCTTGCTGCATCGCGGATATACCATCGAGGAACTGGCCGAAAACAGCAATTTCCTGGAAGTGTGCTACCTGCTGTTGAACGGCGAACTGCCGGACAAGGCGGAAAAGGAAACATTCGAGCGCACCATTACCACCCACACGATGGTGCATGAACAGATGCAATATCTGTATCGCGGGTTTCGGCGCGATGCCCATCCGATGGCGATCCTGGTCGGGGTCACCGGCGCGTTATCCGCCTTCTATCACGATTCCACCGATATCAACGATCCGCATCAGCGGATGGTCGCCTCGCACCGGCTGATCGCCAAGATGCCGACAATGGCGGCAATGGCGTATAAATACTCGATTGGACAGCCCTTCGTTTATCCGCGAAACGATTTGAGTTATGCCGAAAATTTTCTGCACATGATGTTTTCGGTGCCGACCGAGGACTTCAAAATGAGCCCTGTCGTGGCCGACGCGATGGACAAGATTTTCATCCTCCACGCAGACCATGAACAGAATGCCTCGACCTCCACGGTCCGGAT
>PTKA01000334.1 GCA_002937525.1 Alphaproteobacteria bacterium MarineAlpha10_Bin3 | reverse complement strand
TCAGGATGCGTTGCAGGGTGCGGCGATGCATTTTCAGCCGCCGCGCGGTTTCCGAGACATTGCGGTTGCACTGTTCGAACACGCGCTGAATATGCTCCCAGCGCACCCGGTCGGCCGACATGGGGTCTTCGGGCGGCGGCGGAAGGGGGCGGTCTTTTTCCAGCAGCGCCGCCGTGATCTGATCCGCATCGACCGGTTTGGCGAGAAAGTCGACGGCGCCGGCCTTGATGGCGACAACGGCGCTGGCGATATTGCCGTAACCGGTCAGCATGACGATGCGGATGTCGGCGCGCGCCACGCGCAGCGCCGAGACGACCTCCAGACCGCTGCCATCCTGCAAGCGCAAATCGACCACGGCGTAGGCCGGTGCGTTCAAGCCAGACGCCGCCATGCCTTCAGCGACACTGGCCGCGGCGGCCACCACGAAGCCCCGTTGCGTCATCGCGCGGGCCAGCCGGTTGCGCAGCGGCGCATCGTCATCGACGATGAGCAAGGTCCGCTCCGCGGCGTCAGTCGGCGTGGCCGTCGTTTTCAATGCCACGATCTTCGCCCATCTTATTCAAACCGTTCCGCGCCCAAACAGCTTGCGCGGCCATTCTATGGTGACCTCTGCCCCGTCCCGATTGGCAAATCGCAAAGCGGCGTGATCCATTTCCAGCAGCGTTTGGGCGATGAAGACGCCAAGCCCCATATGACCATCGCTATCGGCGCGCGTCGAGACATAAGGCTCGCCCAGCGACGCCAGCACCGCCGATGAAAATCCGGGTCCATCGTCGCGTACCCGCAGGCGCACGATTTTATCGTCCCAATACAACCCGATCTCCACCCGGTTTCCGGCAAATTGCACGGCATTATGGATGATATTGCCGACGCCATGGGTAAATTCAGGCGTTTCCGGCGCTTCGGGTTCGTCGCCGCGGCAATCCGCGTCGGTGACGATCTCGAGCCGAATTTCGGTGCCGCCATGGGGCTCGCAGGCGCGGGCCGCCAAAAGGGAAAACGCCAACTGTTCAAGCGGCCGGTGGTCGGCGGCCTCGGGCTGCAGCGCCAGACCCGCCAGGATGTCGCGGCAGCGGTCCGACTGGCTAATCAGGAGGGCTATGTCCTCGGCCAGCGGGCTGTCGGCGGGCACGTCGCGGGACAACTCGCGCGCGACCACGGCGATGGTCGCCAGCGGCGAACCCAGTTCATGCGCCGCCGCCGCCGCCAATCCGCCCAGCGCCGAGAGGTTTTGCGCCCGGCTCAACGACGCCTCGGTGGCGGCCAGCGCATCGGTCATGCGGCGCGCCTCGTCAGCGACCGACCACACATAGGCGGCAATGAAGGCCAGCGCGACCGATAGCGCGGTCCATACGCCCAACGCATACGGAAAAGGCAGCGACAGCGCCATTCCGGTCCAGGGCAGGGGCGCGCGCAGCACCGACAGCCCGCCGGTCAGCGCCAGGGCCAGCAAGGTCAGGGCGATGGTTGGCCCGCGCGACAGGATCGTCGCCGCCACCGTTACCGGCGCCAGAATCAATATCGCGAAGGGATTTTCCAGCCCACCGGTCAAATACAGCAGCACGCCGAGCTGGAGCATGTCGAAACCCAGCAACAGGGTTGCGCCACGGTCGCCGAGCCGGGCGCGGGGCGACATCCGCAGGGCGAGAAACAGGTTCGACAGCGCGGTCACCCCCACCACCAGCAGGCAAGCCAGGACCGGGAGCCGGAAATCGAAGCCAAAATGGACCGTCAGGATCGTGACGGCTTGCCCGGCCACCGCAATCCAGCGGATCAGTATCAGCGTCCGCAGCCCAAGCCGGCCATCGGGTCCGCGAACCGGCGCGCGGATTTGCGATGCTGACGCTGGCTTGTTCCTGGTCATTATCAAGACCCGTTGGCTTTATACCGGCCCGTCAATCCGCGCCTGTTCGAAGGTCGCCATCCCCGCATGACAAGCCACGGCGGCGCGCAGCACGCCGAGCGCAATAGCAGCACCGCTCGCCTCGCCAAGCCGCATGTCGAGTTCGACGACCGGTCGCTTGCCGATAACGTCGAGCAACCGCCGGTGCCCCGGCTCCGCCGAGCAATGCCCGACAATGCAATGATCGAGCGCGTGTTCGTCGATGGCGTACAGCACGGCTGCCGCCGCCGTGCAGGCGTAGCCGTCGAGAATGACCGGCACCCGCCCGATTCGCGCCGCCAGCACCGCGCCGGCGATGGCGGCCAGTTCCTGACCGCCCAGCCGGCGCAACACCTCCAGGGGATCGCCCAGCGCCGCACGGTGCAGCGCCACGGCTTCGCCAACAATCGCAATTTTCGCGCTCATGGCAGCGCCGGCGACGCCGGTGCCGGGACCGGTCCAGTCCACCGCCTCGCCGCCGAACAACCCAAGACACAGGGCGGCGGCGCTTGTCGTGTTGGCGATGCCCATTTCCCCCAGGCACAGAATATTGATCTCGTCCTCGACCGCCATCATGCCATAGCTCATGGCGCGGGCGCAGTCCGGCTCGCTCATCGCGGCGGTGCGGGTGAAATCCTCGGTCGGCGCCTCAAGCGCCATTTCGTAGACCCGCAAATCCGCGTCATGGAGGCCGCAAAGCTGGTTGATCGCCGCCCCGCCGGCCTGAAAATTGGCCACCATCTGCGCCGTTACCGCAGCCGGAAAGGCGGAAACGCCGCGCGCCGCGATGCCGTGATTGGCGGCGAAAACCGCGATCCGGGGATGGTCGAGCCGGGGTGGATGCCGCCCTTGCCAGGTGGCGCACCACGCTGTCAGCGATTCCAGGCGTCCCAATGCGCCGACCGGCTTGGTCAGCGTCTGCTCCCGCGCCGCCGCCATTTCGCGCGCCGCCTCGTCCGGTCCCGGCAGGATGGCGAACAACGCGCGCAACTCATCGAAATTCGCCGCTTCCACCTGGTCCGTCATGCTACGCTCCGCTAATGATTCGACCGCGACAATTTCATTAAGTCGTTTCGAAATCAAGGGGTGCCCGCGATGAATTTTCGCCTGATCGGGGATGTCCAGGCCGCCGTTGCGTTTCTGACCCGGTTGCCGGTCGGCGCGCCGGGCGGCCCGCTGGCCCGCGCGTGCTGGGCGTTTCCCATCGCCGGGCTGTTGGTTGGCGGTGCGGGCGGCGGTGTCTTCGCCGCCGCTGATGCGGCCGGCCTGTCCAGCCTGGTGGCGGCGTTGCTGGCGGTGGCGGCGATGGTGGTGGCGAGCGGGGCGCTGCATGAGGACGGGCTGGCCGATACAGTC
>PTKA01000333.1 GCA_002937525.1 Alphaproteobacteria bacterium MarineAlpha10_Bin3 | reverse complement strand
AAAAAAATCAAAAATTCGTCTGATGTTGGCACTCCATAGTGCCGAGTGCCAGCCGAGATTTAATACGTGGCGGGCAATTGTTCAAGAGAGCCGGCGAATAAATAACCGGCAACGGCCTTTACGATAATTCAACCCGCGCGCTGGCGACGAAATCCTCGTTGACCGTCACGCCGAGTCCGGGGCGGTCGGGGATGTCGATGAAGCCATCGACCGCAACGAAATCCTCTTGTGCGAGGTTACGCAGCATCGGATTTGCGCCAAGCGAATATTCCAGAATAAAGCCGGTCGACGCCACCGCCGAGACCTGCAAGCCGGCGGCGAACGCCAACGCCCCGCCCCAAAGATGGGCTGCAAAGCGGATCTGATAGGCACTTGCCAGCGCCTCGATCCGCATCGCTTCGGTGATGCCGCCGGCAATGGCAAGGTCGGGCTGAAAGATATCGGCGGCGCGCAACATCGCCAGATCGCGAAAGTCGAAGCGGGTAAACTCGCTTTCGCCCGTCGCGATGGGAATATCGGTCGCAGCCCGGACTTCAGCCAGCCCCGGCTTGTCATCGGCGGTCACCGGTTCCTCAAACCAGGCGATATTGCAATCGGCGACGCCGCGGCAGAACCGCTTCGCCTCGGCGACGCTATAGGTGCCATGGGCGTCGCACATGATGTCGATATCGGCGCCCAGTCCCGCACGCGCCGCGCGCACGCGCGCAATCGAAGCCGCGACATCGCCATCGCCAGCCCCGACCCGCATCTTCACCGCCTTGAAATTACCGCTGTCGATGAAGCCCTGAAGCTCCTCGGCGATGCGGTCCGCCGGGGCCCAACCGCCCGACGCATAGGCCGGCATGCGTTCGTGACGCCGGCCGCCCAGCAGGCGCCATACCGGCGCGTCCAACGACTTGCCAAGAATATCCCACAGCGCCATATCGATCCCGGCGAGACCGCAGATATTGAGGCCCTGGCGGCCCAGAACGGGAAAGACATGGCCGCGGTCGAGCGCGAAATGCGCCCGCGATCCGTTATACATCACGTCCCACAGCCGCGAGATATCGCGCGGGTCTTCGCCAGTCACCAAGGGGCCAAGTTCCTTTTCGATCAACGTACACAGGGCGTGATTGGCGCTGGTGCTGCCAACGGCGGATTTAGCCTCGCCATGACCGACGATGCCGCAAACGGTTTCAACGCGGACCAACGTCGTGTCGAATGACGCGATGCGCCCGAAATCCGTGACATGCTGCTGGGCCTCGGGTATCGGCACATGCAGCCAGGTTGCGGTCACCGATTTGATTTTCATGTCGTCCCCATGGTGTAGTGTCGGGCTTGCGGCGTTTAGGGTAACCACGCCGTTACCGGCTGGCAAAGGACAAATCATGGCGCGATCGCGGCTCGAACCGGTCGTTGGACCCCGTGTCTGGCTGGGGCCGGAAATGGCGGTGCGGCCGGCCGATTGGACGCATATTCTGTCCACCGCGCAGATCGCCGAACTGGATGGCGCCGTCGCGGCGGTCGTGGCGCGCGGCCTCGATATCCTGGCCATCAAGGCGGCGGACTTTCCGCTGCCGCGGCTGGACGGTGTTTTGCGGCAAATCAGAACGGCGCTGCATGACGGTCCGGGATTCGCCTTGCTGAAAGGCGTGCCCGTCGAACGCTATAACCGGCGCGAGGCAGCAATCGCCTATTTCGGCATCGGCGCGTATATCGGGCAAGCGGTGTCGCAGAACGCCAAGGGCCATGCGCTTGGCCATGTCCGCGATCTTGGCTTCGATGCCGAACGCCCGCTCGCGCGGGGCTACCAGAGCGCATCGAAGCTGCAATTTCACACCGACCCGGCCGATGTCGTCGGTCTGCTTTCCTTGACCACGGCGAAGTCGGGCGGGCTCAGCAGCATCGTCAGTTCGGCGGCGGTGTTTAACGCAATACTCGAAACCCGCCCCGATCTGGCGGCGGTTCTAACCCAACCGGTTTACCGCGACCGGCGCGACGAAATACCGGCCGGTTGCAAACCATGGTACCGGATGCCGGTCTTCAATTTCTATCGCGGCAGCCTGCTCACCAGCTATGTGCGCAGCACGGCGCGCAAGGCGCAGCGCTTTGCCGAAGTGCCCCGCCTCACCGAAGCGCAGAACCAGGGGTTCGACTTGATCGACGAACTGGCGTCGAGCCCGAAATTCCGTGTCGATTTTGCGTTCCAGCCGGGCGACATACAATTTCTCAACAACCACTACATCATGCATTCCAGAACCAGCTACGAGGACCACGCCGAACCCGAAAAGCGGCGGCATCTGCTGCGCCTGTGGCTGGCTTGCGCGGACGGACCACCTTTACCCGCCCCCTATGCGGAATTTCAGGGAAAGACCGATACCGGCCGGCCCGACGGCTACCTGATGGCGGGAATCCGCCTGTCGGCGCCGCTGGAAGCCCACGATGGCGGCCCCGGCGACAGCGCGCAGCGCCAGGCGATCCCGGCGGCGCAATAAATTTCTCCAGTGCATACGAGGGACGATGCGGCATGAAATCAATCGCGGAACTGTACAAGGCGCGCTTCGGCCTGGAGCGCGATATCGGCGGCGATCTGCCGGACGACGGCGCGCTTGCCGGCATCCTCAACCGGCGCACCCATCGCCGCTATACCGACGCACCGGTTTCCGGCGACCTGCTGGACACGCTGCTGGCCTGCGCGCAATCGGCGCCGGCCAAGTCCGATTTGCAGCAATACGCCATCATCGTCGTCGAAGACCCCAAATCCCGCGAAGTCATCGGCGGCTGGGAGGGCGACGCGCCGGTGTTCTTGATGTTCTGCGCCGACAACCGGCGGATCCGGCGGCTGGCGGAAATCCGCGGGCATGACTACGCCAACGACAATGTCGATACATTTATGAATGGCTGCATCGACGCCGCATTGGCGATGCAAAGTTTCATCCTTGCGGCGGAATCGGTCGGTCTTGGTTGTTGTGCGATCAGTCAGGTGCGCAACCGGATCGAATTGATGTGTGAATTGCTAGCACTTCCCGACGGAGTGTTCCCGATTGCCGGGCTATGCGTCGGGTGGCCGTCGGCGCCGGGCTATGTCTCGATGCGTCTGCCGCCGGCCATTGTGGTCCACCGCGACCGCTACGACGATTCCAGCCTGGAAAGCGAGGTCGACGCCTATGACCGCCGCCGCCACGAAATCTACGCCATTCCGGCGCAAAACCAGCGCCATACCGATAAATACGGCGTACTCGACTTTTGCGGCTGGTCGGAAAACGTGACGCGCCAGC
>PTKA01000332.1 GCA_002937525.1 Alphaproteobacteria bacterium MarineAlpha10_Bin3 | reverse complement strand
GCGACAATCGCGCCGCCGGCGGCGACCCCCATCGACCCGGCCATGAATTCGAAGTTCAGCGCCGCGATGACGACCGGAAAGTCGCCCATCCGCCCGGTCGCGACGATGACCGAGTCGCGTTCCTTGGTCGCGCCGCGCATTTCCTTCAGGCGGTCGGTATAGCGCTTGCGGTCGCGAAAATTGAGCGGGTCGTCTGGGGTTTCCGGCAATTCCAGGCGCTGATAGCGTCCGTCGTCGAACAGGATGGAAAGCCGCAATTTTACCGGAATACGCAGATGATGGCCGCAATGCTGGCAGACATGCAGGGTCTTTTCCAGATCGCGGTGGAAGATCATCTGGTCGCAGCCCGGACATTTACGCCATAAATTATCCGGCACATCGGTCTTGGCGACCAGCGCCCGCAGTTTGGGGCGCACAAAATTGGTCAGCCAGCTCATGGCTTCAGGCCAGCGGCGAGGCCGCGGACAAAATCGAGCACCGTATCGGCCAGCCCCGCGGCCGGCCGCCCGGACGAATCCAGGCCGTTGGCGATCCGCGCCACAATGGCGGAACCGACCACGGCGGCGGCAGCGGATTTGGTGATTTCGCGCACATCGTCCGCCGTCTTGATGCCGAATCCGACCGCGACCGGCAGATCGGT
The DNA here is from genome assembly GCA_002937525.1 of Alphaproteobacteria bacterium MarineAlpha10_Bin3. Taxonomy (GTDB): domain Bacteria; phylum Pseudomonadota; class Alphaproteobacteria; order UBA8366; genus MarineAlpha4-Bin1. Next base: position 2,626 of record PTKA01000332.1, on the reverse strand, counting down.
GTGCCGCTGCAACCGTTTCACCGCTTCGTGGACCTGATCGTGCCGCGCCGATTTGGTGCCGGTGATGCCGAGTACCGAGACGTAATAAACAAACCCGCTGGTGTTGTGCAGGACCACGGGTAGGCGCGCATCGTCGGTCGTCGGCGTCGCCAGGCGGATGAAGTTCAGCCCGGCTTCGAGCGCCGGCACGCATAGTTCCGAATCTTCTTCGGGCGGCAGATCGACCACGATCAACCCATCGACGCCGGCCATCCGCGCGTCGTTCAGAAAATCCGCAACGCCGTAGCTGTAGATCGGATTGTAGTATCCCATCAGAATTATCGGTGTTTCATCGTCGGTTTGGCGGAACCGCCGCACCAGCGCCAGGGTGCGCCCCATATCGGCGCCGGCGTTGAGCGCGCGCAACGAGGCCGCCTGAATCGCCGGGCCGTCGGCCATCGGGTCGCTGAACGGCATGCCAAGTTCGATCAGATCGGCCCCGGCGGCGGGCAGGCCAAGCAGGATTTCCTCGAACACGCCCTGGTTGGGATCGCCGGCGGTGAGGAAGGTGATCAGGCCGCCGCGCCCGGATTCCTTGAGTGCTGCGAAGCGTCTGGCGATACGGCCTGAATCGGTGTAGGCGTTCACAATTCCATTCCCAGAACCTGGGCGACGGCAAAGATATCCTTGTCCCCCCGACCGCATAAATTCATGCAGATTATATGGTCCTTGGGTAGTTTTGGCGCCAGTTTGGCGACGAAGGCAAGGGCGTGTGCGGGTTCCAGCGCCGGGATGATGCCTTCCAGCGCGCTGCATAGCTGAAATGCGTCCAGCGCCTCGGCATCGCTCGCCGCGACATAGTCGACGCGGCCCGATTCATACAGCCAGGAATGTTCCGGGCCGATGCCAGGATAGTCGAGCCCGGCCGAAATCGAATGGGCGTCGTTGATCTGCCCGTCGTCGTTTTGCAGTAGATAGGTCCGGTTGCCATGCAGCACGCCGGGGCGGCCGCCAGCGATCGAGGCGGCGTGTTTACCGCTTTCCAGTCCCAGCCCGGCGGCTTCGACGCCATACATGCGCACGCCTGGATCGTCGAGGAAGGGGTGAAACAGGCCAAGAGAATTCGATCCGCCGCCGATGCACGCGACCAGCGAATCCGGCAGGCGCCCCTCGGCTTCCATCATCTGTTCGCGGGTCTCTTGGCCGATCACCGACTGGAAATCCCGCACCATGGCGGGATAGGGATGCGGCCCCGCCGCCGTGCCGATCAAATAATAGGTCGAGTCGACATTCGCCACCCAATCGCGCAGCGCGTCGTTCATGGCGTCCTTCAGGGTTCCGGTGCCGCTGGTGACGGGGACGACCTCGGCGCCGAGCAATTTCATGCGGAACAGATTGGGTTTTTGACGCTCGATATCGGTGGCGCCCATATAGATCACGCAGGGCAGGTCGAACAAAGCGCAGACCGTCGCCGTCGCCACGCCATGCTGGCCGGCGCCGGTTTCGGCGATGATGCGGGTCTTGCCCATGCGCCGGGCCAGCAGTATTTGCCCGATGGTGTTGTTGATCTTGTGCGAGCCGGTGTGATTCAGCTCATCGCGCTTGAAATACAGCCGCGCGCCGCCAAAATGTTCGGTCAGCCGCCGCGCGAAGTAAAGCGGACTTGGCCGGCCGACATAATGCTTCAGATAGTCGTCGCGTTCGGCCAGATAGGCCGGGTCGCTACGCGCCGCCGCATAGGCGCGCTCGACCTCCAGGATCAGCGGCATCAGGGTTTCGGCGACGAACCGGCCGCCGAAGATGCCGAAATGGCCCGATTCGTCCGGACCCTCGCGATAGGTATTGGGTTGTTCCATATTTGCTCCGCGCCAATCGGTACCGGTAGTGGATATACAGGACATAGACCCTGTGAACCAGTGGTTCAGAGTGCTGCCGTCGCGGCGAGAAAGGCGCGGATTTTGTCCGGGTTCTTGCGGCCCGGCGCATCCTCGACACCCGATGACGTATCGAGGACCGAGGCGCCCGACAATCGTACCGCCTGCGCCACATTGCCGGCGTTCAGGCCGCCCGCCAGCATCCATGGCCGCTGCCATTGGCGGTCCCGGAGCAAGCGCCACTCGAAGCTGACTGCATTGCCGCCGGGCAGCATATCGGCCATGTCCTTGGGCGGCTTGGCGTCGAACATCAGCCAGTCGGCGGCGTCGCGGTACGGGGCCGCGCGGTCGAGATCGGATTGAATGGCGACCTTGATCACCTTCATGACGGGCACGCCGGTGCGCGCCTTCAACGCCGCCACGCGGGCCGGCGGCTCCGTGCCGTGCAATTGCAGCAGATCGAGCGGCGTTGCCGCGAGAACGGCGTCGATTTCGGCGTCGTCCGCATCGACGAACAGGCCGACCTTGGCGATGCCGGAAGGCGCCAACGCCGCCAACGCCGCCGCTTCCGCCGGCGTCACATAGCGCGGGCTTGGCCGGTAGAACACCAGCCCGACATGGCTGGCACCGGCCGCGACGGCCGCGCGCATCGAAGCCGCATCGTTTATGCCGCAGATCTTGGCCCGAACCGGCATGGCGCAACGATGCCTAACCGAGCGCCGCGGCCATGGCGCGGGCGGCGGCGGCCGGGTCCGGCGCGCGGGTGATCGGCC
>PTKA01000331.1 GCA_002937525.1 Alphaproteobacteria bacterium MarineAlpha10_Bin3 | reverse complement strand
GACGCCGACCGGCCGGCCGCGCCCGTCCACGGCGACCAGAACCGTATCCGCGCCGCCAATCTGCCGCGCCCAGCTAAATTGCTGCGCGGTTTGCGACATCCCGACCAGCACCCGGTCCGGCACCAGGCCGGCATAGGCGGTGCGCCACGCATCGATATAGAGTGCGGCGATCTGGGCGGCATCGCCGTGGCGCGCAATGCGGATTGCGCCCGTGCTCACCGGACGGCGCGGTAATTCGGCGCCTCGCGGGTGACGGTCACGTCATGCACATGCCCTTCGCGCAATCCGGAATCGGTGACCCGCAGGAACCGGCATTTTCGTTGCATGTCGTCAATCGACGCGCAGCCGGTATATCCCATCGCGGCGCGCAATCCACCGACAAGCTGGTGAATCACATTGCCGACCGGCCCCTTATAGGGCACCTGGCCTTCGATGCCTTCGGGCACCAGCTTGAGGGAATCGGTGATGTCCTGCTGGAAATAGCGGTCCGCCGAACCGCGCGCCATGGCGCCGACCGACCCCATGCCGCGGTACGATTTGTAGGACCGGCCTTGATAAAGATGAACTTCGCCGGGCGCCTCATCGGTCCCGGCGAACAGCGAGCCGATCATCGCCCCGCTGGCGCCGGCCGCGATGGCCTTGGCGAGGTCGCCGGAATATTTGATGCCGCCATCGGCGATGATCGGAATATTTCGTTTCTGGCCGATTTCAACCGCATCCATCACGGCGGTGAATTGCGGCACGCCAACGCCGGCGACAATGCGCGTGGTACAGATCGAGCCCGGCCCGATGCCGACCTTGACCGCATCCGCGCCGGCGTCGATCAACGCTTCGGCGCCGGCGGCCGTGGCGATATTGCCGGCCACGACCTGGGCGTGATTGCTCAGCCGCTTGACGTTGTCCACGGCTTCCAGCACCCCGGCCGAATGGCCGTGGGCGGTATCGATGACGATCACGTCGCATCCGGCGTCGAGCAACGCCTCGGCCCGCGCCAGACCGGCCGCGCCGACGCCGACCGCGGCGGCGACCCGCAGGCTGCTGTTTTCATCCTTGCTGGCGTCGGGAAACCGTTTCGCCTTTTCGATATCCTTGACCGTGATCAGGCCGACACAATGGCGTTCGCTATCGACGACCAGCAGTTTTTCGATCCGGTTTTCGTGCAGCAGGCGCTTGGCTTCTTCCTGCGACACCCCTTCGCGCACCGTGATCAGGCCGCGCCGGGTCATCAACTCACGGACCACCTGGCCCGGGTCGGTGGCGAAACGCACATCGCGGTTGGTCAGGATTCCGACCAGCTTGCCGCTGCGCTTGGCGACCACGGGGATGCCGGAAATGGCGTTCGCGGTCATCAGGTTCAACGCATCCGCCAGCGTCCGTTCCGGCGTGATGGTGATCGGATCGACGACCATGCCGGATTCGAACCGCTTCACCCGCCGGACTTCCTCGGCTTGTTGTTCGATCGTGAGGTTCTTGTGAATAACGCCGATGCCGCCGGACTGCGCCATGGCGATCGCCAGCCGGCCTTCGGTCACCGTGTCCATCGCCGAGGAAATCAACGGAATACCGAGTTCTATCTTTGCCGTCAGGTGGGTCCGGGTATTGGTGTCCTTGGGCAGGACTTCGGATTTTGCGGGCTCCAGGAGAACATCGTCGAACGTGAGCGCTTCGCGAATTTCCATCTGATTTCTCCGGCCAATTTTGCGCGATTATAGCGGCGATATGCAACGGGCCAAGAGGTTTATGTTCTTTTTTAGCGATAAATGGCGGCCACCGGCCCATGAACGGCAAATCAGGGGCAAAAACGACCTCTGCTAACAGGCGAACGTAAATAAATCGCTAATTTCTGCGTTCAACCTTCCTTTTCGCCACCACGAAAGCCAATCGCCACGACATACATCTCCGCCGACTCCTTGCGGCTGGCTTCGGGTTTGGCATGGGCGACCCGCTTGAAGCCGCGTTTGAGCCGGTCCAGCAATTCGCGTTCCGTGCCGCCCTGCAACACTTTGGCGACGAATATTCCGCCAGGTGCCAGGGCGTCTTCGGCGAAATTCAGGGCCGCCTCGGCCAGGCCAATGATCCGCAGATGATCGGTCGGCGCATGCCCCGTCGCCGGCGCGGCCATATCGGACAAGACGATATCGGCCTTGCCGCCCAGCGCGTCGGACAGCCGGACCAGGGTCGCCGCGTCGCGCATATCGCCTTCGAGGATGATCGCGCCGCCGATCGGATCGACCGGCGACAAATCGATGGCAACGACCTTTCCCGACGGACCGACGCCCTCCAGCGCGATCTGCGTCCAGCCGCCGGGCGCCGCACCCAGATCGACGATTCGGTGGCCCTTGCGCAACAGGCCGAATTTTTCATCCAGTTCGATCAGCTTGAACGCCGCCCGGCTGCGGTAGCCGCGGCGCCGCGCCTCGCTCACATAGGGGTCGTTGAGCTGGCGTTCGAGCCAGCGCCGCGACGACGCCTTGCGCCCCTTGCCGCGATGCAGCGTCACCGTCTGGTCGCGCGATACCGAGACATGCCCGCCGCCCGGTTTCCTACGGCGCGGCATGGGTTTTCCCGCCAGCCATAAGGTCGATCAGGATACCTTCGCGCAGGCCGCGGTCGGCCACGCGCAGCCGCCCGACCGGCCAGCGCCGGCACATCGCTTCCAGGATAGCGCAGCCGGCGACGACCAGATCGGCGCGTTCGGCGCCGATACAGGGTTCGGCCGCGCGTTCGGCGCACTCCATTTGCCGCAACCGGTCGCTGATCGCGTGGATCGCGCCGAAATCCAGAAACGCCCCGTCAACCGCCCCCCGGTCGTAGCGCGGCAGATTGAGGTCGATGCCGGTGAGGGTGGTTACCGTGCCGGACGCGCCCAGCATTTGCAGCTCGCAGCGGCGCACCGAAGCGCCGATATCGTTGCGCGCGCAAAATGGCGCCAGCGCGCGGTCGACATCGCGCACCATGGCACCATAATTTTCGCGGGTCATTGGCCCGCCGCCATAGCGCTCGCTCAATCCGACGACGCCAAACGGCAAGGATATCCAGCCCGCCGCGCGCATGCCGTTGCCGCCATGCACCGCATCGGTATCGACAATCGTGCCCTCCGTGCTGCCGCCGCCGATATCAAAGACCAGCGCGCGGCGTTTGTCGGCGGCGAACAGCGGCGCGCAACCAAGCAACCCCAGGCGCGCCTCCTCCTCGCTTGAAATCGCCTCCAGCCACAAGCCCTTGCGTGGCGCCTTCGCCAAGCCGCCAATGGCAACGAAGCTGATCGACA
>PTKA01000330.1 GCA_002937525.1 Alphaproteobacteria bacterium MarineAlpha10_Bin3 | reverse complement strand
CGATCAGCGCTTTGGACGGAACGCAGCCGTAATTGAGGCAATCGCCACCCATCCTGGCGCGCTCGATCAAGGCGACCTTGGCGCCCATCTGCGACGCGCCGGCGGCGACGCTCAACCCGCCGGAGCCGGCGCCGATGACGCAGATATCGACCTTGATGGTGGTTTGGGTCATGTGCCGAGGCTCTTCGAGGCGATCTCGTAGACATCCGCCGATAACGCCCGGCCGTTGTTCAATATCCGTTCGAGCTGCGTTTTCATCAATGCGCCGCGCGCCGCATCGAAGCGCCGCCACGGTCCAAGCGGCCCCAGAAGCCGGGCGGCGACCTGCGGGTTGATCGGGTCCAGCGTCAGGACCTGGTCGGCAAGGAAGCGGTACCCGGATCCGTCGGCGGCGTGAAAGCGAAGCTGATTGGCGGTGCAGAACGCGCCGATCAGGGCGCGGACCCGGTTCGGATTGCGGATCGAAAACGCCGCGTGGCCGAGCAGTGCGGCGACCGTGTCCAGGGTTCCGGGCAGGCTGGAGGTGGCCTGAAGGGCGAACCATTTATCCATGACGATGGCGTCGCCGCGCCACGCATCGTGGAAATCGGCCAGCGCTTCGGCCCGCGCCGGGCCGTCCAGGTCGCACAATATGGCCAGGGCGGCGATGCGGTCGGTCATGTTGTCGGCGTCGCGGTACTGGGTGGTGCAAAGCGACGCCATGTCCGGATCGTCGAGTTCCGCCAGATAGCCAAGGGCGGTGTTGCGCAGCGTGCGCCGTCCCGCTTGCGCGGCATCGGGCGAATAGGCGCTGTTGGCGGCAGTGGCGCGGTAAAGGTCGAGCAGCGGCGTCCGCAGGCGCTGGGCGATAATCCGCCGCAAATACTGGCGCGCGGCGTGGACCGCCTCGACATCGACAATATCGAGCTGATTGCCAAGATATTCTTCGCCCGGCAAGGTCAGCATCTGGGCCAGGAATGCGTTGTCGCCGCCGCTATCGCTGCGCAGCAGGGTTTCGAGTGCGGCGGCCAGATCCTCGCCGCCGCTTGGGGCATCCCCCGCCTGGATCGCCGCCACCATGTCCAGCAACAAGGCGGTGGCGCGTTGCTGCCCGGCTTCCCAGCGGGCGAAGGGATCGCTGTCATGGACCATGCAAAAGGCGGTGCCGCCCGGTGGTGGGTCGAGAATGACGGGGGCGGAAAACCCGCGCAGCAGCGACGGCGTCGGCGCTTCGCCGATATCGGTGAAGCGGAAGGTCTGGGTCGGCTGGCGCACCGACAGCACCCGCGTTGTCGCGGCGTCTTGGCGCGCCTCGCCATCAAGCCGCAAGGCCATGTCGCGCCCGGCACCATCGAGCAGCCCGACGCGCAGCGGGATATGCAGCGCCGGGCCGCCGGATTTGCCCGCCGATTGCGTGACGCTCAGATCGTAGGTCCGGCGCGCGGCGTCGTATTCGCCCCGGACCGCCAGGCGCGGCGTTCCCGCGCGATCGTACCAGCGGCGGAACTGGTCGAGATCGGTGCTGCTGGCGTCGGCCATGGCGGCGACGAAATCGGCCACCGTCGCCGCCGACCCGTCATGGCGTTCGATATACAAGGCCAGGCCATTGGCGAAGGCGTCGCGGCCAATCAGCGTGTCGATCATGCGCACGATCTCAGCACCTTTTTCGTACACGGTGGCGGTATAGAAATTATTGATCTCGATATAGGATTTGGGCTGTACTGGATGCGCCAGCGGCCCCGCATCTTCGGGGAACTGGCGCGCCCGCAAGGTCCGCACGTCGCCGATCCGGGCCACTGCGCGCGAGCGCATATCGGCGGAAAATTCCTGGTCCCGGTACACTGTCAGCCCTTCCTTGAGGCTGAGCTGGAACCAGTCGCGGCACGTCACCCGGTTGCCGGTCCAGTTGTGCAGATATTCATGGGCGATAATCGCTTCGATATTGGCGTAATCGGCATCGGTCGCGGTCTGCGGCCGGGCCAGGACGTATTTCGCGTTGAAGACGTTCAGCCCCTTGTTTTCCATCGCCCCCATGTTGAAATCGGCGACCGCGACGATCATGAATATATCGAGGTCGTATTCGAGGCCGAACCGTTCCTCGTCCCAGCGCATCGCTTTCTTCAACGACTGCATGGCGAAGCCGCAGCTTTCCTCGTTGCCGGGTTCGACATAGATCCGCAGCGCCACGTCGCGGCCCGACGCGGTGGTGAAATGGTCCGCCATGCAGGCCAGATCGCCGGCCACCAGGGCAAAAAGATAGGATGGCTTGGGATGCGGATCGTGCCAGGTCGCACAATGGCGGCCATCGGGCAAATCCCGGCTTTGGGTCGGGTTGCCGTTCGACAGCAGCACCGGATAGCGCTGTTTGTCGGCGGCGATTTCGACCGTGTAGACCGCCAGGACATCCGGCCGGTCGAGGAAATAGGTGATCTTGCGAAAGCCCTCGGCTTCGCACTGGGTGACGAAATTGCCGCCCGACACATACAACCCTTCCAGCGCAAGATTGTCTTGCGGGGCGGTCGCGGTTTCGATCTCCAGGGTGAATGCTGCCGGCGGGTCGGCGATGGTCAGATGGGTGGGGCTGAGCGCATAACCGCCGGGCGGCAAATCCACGCCGTCCAGCCGGATCGACAGCAGTTCCAGTTCCTGCCCGTCGAGCGCCAGTGGTGCTGTGTCATCGCCAACCCGGTGGATCGCCAGCGTCGCGCGGGTGCGCGTGCGGGCCGGGTCGAGGTCGAAGCGCAGATCGACCCGGTCGATCCGGTAATCGGGCGGCCGGTAATCCTTGAGCGCGGTTGGCTGGGGCGCTGTGTCAGCCGACGAACTCATAAACCGAATCGATCGCCGCTGGGCCCTCGCATTGCACCCGCTCTTCGTCCTGCATTTGCGTCAGATGCGCCAGCACCGAGCGTCCCGCCGCCTTGTACAGGCGCTTATCCGCGTTCACATAGATGATCGGCACCATAGCGGCGATGGTGTCCTGGCCCTCGGAAATGCAGTGCCAGATCTGTTCTTCGCGCCGTTTGCGGTGATCGAGGAAGGATTGCACGAAGGGCTTGGTGTCGCGGATCGGCGGGCCGTGCGTCGGCCAGAACACCGCATCGTCGCGCTCCAGCAGCTTGCGCAAGGAGTGCAGGTAATGCGCCATATCGCCGTCCGGGGGGGAAATAACCGAGGTCGACCAGCCCATGACGTGATCGCCGGAAAACAGTGCGTTTTCTTCGCGTAGCGCGAAGCACAGATGGTTCGAGGTGTGCCCCGGCGTGTGCACCGCTTCCAGATTCCAGCCGTCGCCT
>PTKA01000033.1 GCA_002937525.1 Alphaproteobacteria bacterium MarineAlpha10_Bin3 | reverse complement strand
ATGCGGAAATAGCCGATATCGCCGGTGCGTTCGACATGGATTCCGCCGCACAATTCGACCGAATAACCGCCCGGCCAATCGCCGACATCGGCTCCCCCCATGGCGACGACACGGACTTCCTCGCCGTATTTTTCTCCGAACAGTGCCAGGGCGCCCGCCTCGACCGCGTCATCGGGGCTCATCAGCCGCGTGCTCACTTCGCCATTGCCGCGAATGCGCGCATTTACCGCCAGTTCGATGGCGGCCAGTTCGTCGCCGCCGACCGGTTTGGGATGGCTGAAATCAAAGCGCAAATGCGCCGGCGCGACCAGCGAACCCTTCTGGGTGACGTGATCGCCAAGCTGACGGCGCAAAGCTTGATGCAGCAGATGGGTCACGGAATGATTGGCCCGCACCCGCGCGCGCCGGCCGCCTTCGACGCGCATATCCACCACATCGCCGACCCGGAGCACCCCGTTGCTCAAAGTGCCGGAATGGAGAATAAGGTCGTCCAGCTTGCGCTGGGTGTCGCTCACGGCAAACTCTTGCCCCTTGGCGGCGAACAGGATGCCGGTATCGCCGACCTGGCCGCCCGACTCGCCGTAGAATGGCGTCTGGTTTACGATAAGCGTCGCTGCGTCGCCGGCATTCACGCTGTCGACCTGCGCGCCATCGACGACGATGGCAACGATCGCACCTTCGGCCCGTTCGGTCGCATAACCAAGGAACTCGGTCGCGCCAAGCCGTTCGCGCAACTCGAACCATAAGGATTGCGTCGATGCGTCGCCCGACCCGCGCCAATTCTTGCGGGCTTCCTCGCGCTGGCCGGCCATGGCGCGCTCGAACCCGGCCAGATCGACCGCCAAGCCCCTGCCGCGCAAAATGTCCTGGGTCAGATCAAGTGGGAAGCCAAAGGTGTCGTATAGTTTGAACGCCACCTCGCCGCGCAGGGTTCCGCCATCGCCAAGCTTATCGGTCTCGTCGTCCAGCAGGCGAATACCGCGCGCCAGCGTCCGGTTGAATCCGGTTTCCTCCAGTTTCAAGGTTTCGGTAATCAGCGCTTCGGCCCGTTCGAGTTCCGGGTAGGCCTGGCCCATCATCCGTATCAGAACCGGCGTCAGTTTCCACAGCAGCGGTTCGGTGCCGCCCAGAAGATGCACATGGCGCATGGCGCGGCGCATGATTCGCCGCAGCACATAACCCCGTCCTTCGTTGGACGGCAATACGCCATCGGCAATCAAAAAACTGGACGAACGCAAATGATCGGCAATGACCCGGTGCGACACGGCGCCGGCACCATCCGGGTCGGTCTTGGTGTGATGCGCCGATGCTTCAATCAACGCACGGAACAAATCGATGGCGAAGCTGTCATTGGTGCCTTGCATGGTGGCGGTGATCCGCTCAAGCCCCATGCCGGTATCGACCGACGGGCGCGGCAGATCAATTCGCTTTCCATCGGATAGTTGCTCGTATTGCATGAAGACGAGGTTCCAAATTTCGATGAACCGGTCGCCGTCTTCATCGGGACTACCCGGCGGCCCACCAGGAATATCCGGCCCGTGATCGAAGAAGATTTCCGAGCACGGTCCGCATGGCCCGGTGTCGCCCATCGACCAGAAATTGTCGGAGGTCGGAATGCGGATAATCTTGCTTTCCGGCAATCCGGTAATCCTGCGCCATAAATCGTGGGCTTGGTCGTCTTCGGCATAGACGGTGACGAGCAATTTATCGATCGGGAGGCCAAATTCCTTGGTTACCAGGTCCCACGACAGTTCGATCGCGCGTTCCTTGAAATAATCGCCAAAAGAGAAATTCCCCAGCATTTCAAAGAAGGTGTTGTGGCGCACGGTATAGCCGACATTCTCCAAATCGTTGTGTTTACCACCGGCGCGGACGCATTTTTGTGACGTCACCGCGCGTTTGTAAGGCCGTTGTTCTACGCCGGTGAAGACATTCTTGAACTGCACCATGCCCGCATTGGTAAACATCAATGTCGGGTCGTTGCGCGGAACTAGCGGTGAGGAAGCGACAACCTCGTGATCGTGGCGTCGGAAATAATCCAGGAACGCCGTCCGGATTTCATTGACGCCTTGCATCGATCACACCTTCGGTAGGGCACTGCCAGGCTTTCTGGCACTGCCGGGGCCACATGCAGGCGCCAATACAAAATAGCCGCCAATGCGAATGGGCCTTTTAAACCGAGGATCAATTCCTGTCCACCCACGGTCCGGCTCAAAGGCCCAGGATATGGGGTCTGTTGAACTATAAACCGAAAAATTCACGAGACGGCACAAAGACTGTGGAAATCCAGAACACGCTTCGCGTAAACTGCCGCCAAGTGCAAACAAAACAGCAAGGGTGCCGCCAATGGCAAACCCGATAATTGGCGATGGGAACATGCGCCAAAGATTGAAACAACTTCAATTCACGGTTGCCTTGATAGCGTTGGGTCTATCCTTCCCAGCGGCAGCCCAAAATCCGCACGGCAATATCCATGACGCTTGGGGCGTACGGTGTAACACCCCGACGGGGGCACCGGCAGCCTGTCAGATTTTCCAGAATATCGTTGTCAAGGAGAGCCGTCAGCCGATCCTGAATTTTGCCATCGGTTTCGCCGACGATGAAAAAACAGCTGTCGGAATATTCGTTATGCCGCTTGGCATCTATCTACCGCCGGGCTTGACGCTGCAGGTCGATGACGGCCAAATCTATGAAATGGCGATTGAAATTTGCGGCTTGAAGGGGTGCCGCGTGCGGTTCAGTTTCGACGAAAATCTATTGAACCTCTTCAAGCGTGGCGCCTCGGCCAAGATCACTTTTTCCGGCAGCGACCAAAAACCAATCAAGGTTCCAGTATCCTTAAAGGGTTTCATGGCGGCCCTGAAAGATTTGAAGTAACCCTGATTTCGGCGGTAAAGGGGATAAGCTGGGCGGACAAGTCCAGGATCGATGCGAGAAATCTATCCCGTGAACCCGCCGGCAATCAAGGGTAGAGCAAAAATACAGGATCAACGGCATACGCTACCGGCGCATATCGCTGGTCCTGTTTTTGCTGTGCGCTTGATGTCCTGCCATTTTGAAGCGGCCTGATCTGTTCAATTTCCGTTGAGCGCCGCATCGTCATCGGCGGTATCATTGGGGGCACCGTCGAGCATCACATCGGCGGGGACACCGTCGAGCATCACATCGGCGAGAAGACCCGCTTTTTCACGGATACTGCGCTCAATCGCATCCGCCATGTCGGGATGATCACGCAGGAAGCGCTTGGCGTTCTCGCGCCCTTGGCCGATGCGCTGACTGTCATGGGAGAACCAGGACCCTGATTTTTCGATGATGCCGACATTGACGCCATGGTCGAGCAATTCGCCGGTCTTGGAGATCCCCTCGCCATACATGATGTCAAATTCAACCACCTTGAAGGGTGGCGCGACTTTGTTCTTCACAACCTTGACCCGGGTGTGATTGCCAACCACCGAATCGCGATCCTTGATCTGTCCGATACGGCGGATGTCCAGCCGCACGCTGGCGTAAAATTTTAATGCGTTGCCACCGCTGGTGGTTTCCGGGTTGCCGAACATGACGCCAATTTTGATCCGAATTTGATTGATGAAAATGACCATGCATTGCGAGCGGGCAATCGACGAAGTAAGCTTGCGCAGCGCTTGGCTCATCAGCCTGGCTTGAAGTCCAACATGGACGTCCCCCATCTCGCCTTCGAGTTCAGCCCTGGGAACCAGCGCGGCGACCGAATCCACGACCAATACGTCGATCGCGCCAGACCGTACCAATGTGTCGGTGATTTCGAGCGCCTGTTCCCCGGTGTCGGGCTGCGAGATCAACAATTCGTCCAGATTGATGCCCAGCTTGCGTGCATAACCTGGATCGAGCGCGTGTTCGGCGTCGATAAAAGCGCAGGTGCCGCCCAGTTTCTGTGCTTCGGCGATGACATGCAGCGCCAGTGTTGTTTTGCCTGAACTTTCCGGCCCGTAAATTTCGATGACCCGCCCACGCGGAAGCCCGCCAATGCCAAGTGCTATATCGAGCCCCAGCGAACCGCTAGACACAGAATCGATTTCGATCACCTGCTCTTGTCCGAGCTTCATGATCGATCCCTTGCCGAATGCGCGCTCTATCTGCGATAGCGCGGCATCCAGCGCCTTGCTTTTATCCATGATGTCCTTTTCAACGAGATGTAATGCGGAATTTGCCATACGCTATTCCTCCCATATCCCACGGCATTGCGGGGTTGTAAACAGAACCCCACCGTACATGATTTGTTCTATTATACAAGTTCTATTTTTGTTCTTTTTCTCGGGACGTTATTAGGGGGCGTTCTCAAACACTTGAGCCAAATGATTGGCGCTACGAGTTGTCGCATGGCGCGGTAATTCCGGGCGCGGCGTTCGTCGCGGGTGGCGATGCGGCGGCAGTTTTTGATTTTCTGGAAGAAGCGTTCGACGAGGTTTCGTGCGCTATGGATATGCGTGTCATACGGCCTCATATTCGTGCGGTTTTTTCTCGGCGGGAGTGCCGGCCCGCCAATGCGCCCGGCTCGTGCTGGAGACCGCCAGCATGTTGAACGGGTTTACCGCCGCCGAAACCTTGAACCATGCGCGCCACCTGCTGTTTGCCGAATGCTTTGAAGGCGCTCCGATAATTATATCCATAACCGTTTAATTAATACCGACACAACACCTTGCGCATCCTTGTATTGCGGAAAAAGAACATATCTGGAACATTCGATCAGGGCAATGCCGCCGTCAATGGGTCGAAATGAGCCGTGGCAGCCGGTCGAAAACTTTCAAAACATTCATCAGCGACGGGTCTTGTTTGATTTTCTGCCGGCCGTAAAACACGGTGTAGCTGTTATCCTTGCCGGAATTGGATTTCGATACCGAGAACAGCGGCGAATCGTAACTGTGGCGAAACACGGAGAAGACCGCGGCCTGGCCGTCATGGTCGATGGCGTAGTCGCGCCATTCACCGCGCGCCACCCGGCGGCTATAGACATCGAGAAGCTGCCGGAGTTCCTGGCGGCTGAAGAATATTCGGCCCCGGCTGGTTTTCCTCGACCGGCTTCCGGTCATTTCGATCATGACGCCCATTTCGCCTCCCTAAGATTTTCCAGGCCGCGCTTTGTCCCGAATCCGGGTTGTGCCGCGCCGGTCATTGGATCTTCTGCGCCCCGGTGCCATACGGGTCGGGCGTCGAATAGCAGGTTGGTAGCCCCAGCGTGCGATAGCAATAGATCGGCTTTTCGACGATTTCGCGGGTGAATGAATCACGGCATAGCGGGCCGCCATCCTGGATCGCCTTCAACAGGCTGCATTGCTTGCCGGACGCGTACTGGGCGACATAGTCGGTCGGAACCTGGTCGGTATAGACGAAGTTCGCCAGGCCGGCGCCCAGCAGATAGGCCGATTCAGTGCCACAGGACGCGAGTAAAAATAACAGGACCGCAAGGATCTGGCAGGACCGTTTCCCGCCATGAGATTCCGACTCGATGGTTTCCTCTACACTGCTTCGTTGCAAGCGCATCTCCTCCGCAAGAAGTCCGCCCAGCCGAGCGCCAAGTCTGCCGCATCGCAGGGCCCGGCGCAAGTCCGGCATGACATTTCAATGCGGCGAATTAATGGCGCTGGCCCCCTTATGATATTTGCTTAAGGCATGGTGTGAAGCTATGTTAGCCGCCCTCTGACCCGGACCGCAGGAGACGCTCGTGGCGGACATCTTCGAAGAAGTCGATGACGACCTAAAAGAAGAAAACTACAAAAAGCTGTGGGACCGGTATGGCAAATACGCGGCCGCGCTGGTGGTGCTGGTTCTTTTTGGCGCGCTGGGCGGCGTTGGCTGGCGGGACTATGTGAAAAGCCGGCAGATCGGGTATAGCGACGAATTCGGCCGGGCGGTCGAATTGGCGCAAGCCGGCAACAATGCGGACGCCGCCAGCGTGCTCTCGCGGCTGGCCGAAGACGCCAATTCGGGATACGCGATGCTGGCGCGATTTCGCGAGGCGGCGACGCGCCGCATGAACAAGGAAAATTCGGCGGCGATCGATATCTACGAAACCCTTGCCGGCGATCAATCGATTGAACCGCTATACCGCGATCTGGCGGTTTTACTAACGGTGATGATGCAGGCCGGTTCGGGCGACCCGGCGGGATTGAGCGAACGGCTGATCCCGCTTGTCGACGGCGGGCCGTGGCGTCACAGTGCGGGCGAATATCTTGGCCTGCTTGCCCTGCGCCAGGGCGATGTTCCGGCCGCAAGGAAGCGCTTTCAGACCGTGGCCGATGACCCGGAGGCACCGGCGGGAATTCGCGGGCGCGCCGCCGAATTGCTGCGCACGCTCGATCGATAGGAACAGGCTTGTGACCGGATCGATAGCCCGGATGGCGCTGATCGCGGCGATCTCGCTGATACTCGGCGGCTGCGGCGTTTTCTTCGATGAGGAGCAGACGCGGATTCCGGGCGAGCGTATCTCCGTACTCAGCCTGGAGCGGCAACTCGAACCCGACCGGCGCATCGCCGATCTTCAGGTGCGGTTGCCGCCGCCGGTGAATTTACGTTCCTGGCCATTGTCCGGCGGCACCGCCAGCCATGCCCCGCAGCATATCGCGATACCCAATGCGGTGAATCAGGTCTGGCGGACCAATATCGGCGAGGGGTCGGATTCGACCATGCGCCTGCTGGCGACGCCGATCATCGTCAACGGGCTGGCCTTTGTCATGGATGTCGAGTCGCAGATCAGTGCGCTCAACGTGGCCAATGGTGAAATTGTCTGGACCTACGATCTGAAGGTGCCGGACGACGATGACGAGGCCTTTGGCGGCGGGCTGGCCTATGCCGACGGCAAATTGTTCGTATCGACCGGCTTTGCCGACGTCATCGCGCTCGATATCGAATCCGGCAAGGAAATCTGGCGCAAGCGTCTGTCCGGTCCGATGCGCGCAGCACCAACCGTGGACGACCGGCGGGTCTTCGTGATCACCGTGGACAACCAGATTTTCGCCCTGAATGCGCTGACCGGCGAGAAGCTGTGGTCGCATGCCGGGATCGCCGAAGTCGCGGGGCTGCTTGGCGCGGCCAGCCCGGCGGTTGGCGGCGGCGTGGTCATCGTACCCTATTCGTCGGGTGAAATCTTCGCCCTCAAGGTCGAGAACGGCCGGCAACTCTGGTCGGATAATCTGTCGTCGAGCCGGCGCCTGGATGCGCTTTCGACTCTGGCCGATATTCGCGGGATGCCGGTCATCGACCGGGGGCTGGTATTTGCGGTCAGCCACTCGGGCCGGATGGTCGCGATCGACATCCGCACCGGAGCCCGCGCCTGGGAGCGGAGCATTGGCGGCGTCGAAATGCCCTGGATCGCCGGCGAATTCATCTATGTGCTGACCAATGAAAGCCAGCTTGTCTGTCTGACGCGGCGCGGCGGGCGCATCCGCTGGGTGCTTGACCTGCCGCGTTTCGAGGACGAGGACGACAAGGATGCTCCGATAAAATGGTCGGGACCGGTGCTGGCGGGCGACCGCTTGCTGATATCGGGAAGCCATGGCGAAGCGTGGTCGATTTCTCCCTATAGCGGCGAAATACTGGGCCGCGAGGATCTTTCCGGCAGCGTCTATCTGCCGCCGGTCGTGGCCGACGGGACCGTTTTCTTCCTCATCGAAGACGGCGATCTTGTCGCCATGCGGTGACGGGGAACAACCGTGACCTTTACCGTTGCAATTGTCGGCCGGCCCAATGTGGGCAAATCGACGCTGTTCAACCGGCTGGTCGGCAAGCGTCTGGCGCTGGTCGACGATACGCCGGGGGTCACCCGCGACCGGCGCGTGGGGGCCGCCCGACTCGGCGACATGTCGTTCGATATTGTCGATACCGCCGGTCTGGAGGAAGCCTTCGACGATAGCCTGGAGGCCCGCATGCGCCGCCAGACCGACCAGGCCATCGACGACGCCGATGTCGCCTTGTTGCTGATCGACGCCCGCGAGGGGGTGACGCCGCTCGACAATCATTTCGCCGCCTGGCTGCGGCGGCTCGATACGCCGGTCATCCTGGTCGCCAATAAATGCGAAGGCAAGGCCGCTTCGCAAGGCTATTACGATTCCTATGCGCTCGGCCTTGGCGATCCAATCGCGCTGTCGGCCGAACATGGCGAGGGCATGGCCGATCTGTTCGAAGTCCTGCGGCCCTATCACGATCTCACCCAGGGCGAGGGCGAGGAAACCGCGCCGCCGATCCTCCAGCTTGCCATTGTCGGCCGGCCCAATGTCGGAAAATCGACCCTGATCAACCGCCTGATCGGCGAAGACCGTTTGCTGACCGGGCCGGAGGCCGGCATCACCCGCGATTCGATCGCGCTTGACTGGTCGTATCGCGGGCGGCCGCTCAAGCTGGTGGATACGGCCGGGATGCGCCGCCGCGCCCGGATCAACGAGAAGCTGGAACGCTTGTCCGGTGCCGACGCCCGCCGGGCGATCCGCTATGCTCAGGTCGTGGCCTTGTTGCTGGACGCCACCGACATGCTGGAGAAACAGGACCTGGCGATTGCGCGCCACACCATCGACGAAGGCCGGGCGCTGGTCATCGTGGTCAATAAATGGGATCTGATCGACGACAAGAATGCGGCGCTGGCGCGGTTGCGCGACCGGCTTGAACGCTCGATGCCGCAGGTGCGCGGCGTGCCCGTCGTCACCGTTTCGGCGCTGACCGGACGCAATCTGGACCGAATGCTCGATGCCACCTTCGCGATCTACGATGTCTGGAAGACCCGGATCGAGACCGCCAAACTGAACGAATGGCTGGGCTACATGCTGGCGGCGCATCCGCCGCCATTGGTGGCGGGCCGGCGCATCCGGTTGCGCTATATGACCCAGATAAAGACCCGGCCGCCGACTTTTGCGTTCTGGACCACGCGCCCCGACGCGGTACCTGATTCCTATATGCGCTATCTGATGAACGGGTTGCGCACGGATTTCGATCTGGCCGGCGTGCCGCTGCGCCTGTTGTTGCGCAAGGGCCGCAATCCCTATGCGGGGCGGGCTAATACCAAAGGGCGTTGATAGTGACTCCTAGAGACGGCTTCCCAAGGGTTT
>PTKA01000329.1 GCA_002937525.1 Alphaproteobacteria bacterium MarineAlpha10_Bin3 | reverse complement strand
CGATGGTTCGCGGAGCAATTTGCCGGCCCCCGCCGATAAACCCGAAGTTTTTGGCAGCACCGGCCAACTGCCGCGGCATTACTAAGCAGTATTCATCAGCCCATCACGGGTCTTCGATACGGGAGATAACGAAACATCATGCCGACATTTGTTTATATGACGCGTTGCGACGGTTGCGGACATTGCGTGGATATATGCCCGTCCGACATCATGCATATCGATCCCACCTACCGCCGCGCCATCAACATCGAACCCAATATGTGTTGGGAGTGTTATGCGTGCGTGAAGGCGTGTCCGCAGAACGCGATCGACTGCCGCGGTTATTCCGACTTCGCCCCCATGGGGCACAGTGTCCGGGTGCTGCGCGAAGAGGAAAAGGCGACGATTTCCTGGAAGCTCATATTCCGCGATGGCCGCGAGAAGAATTTCGTCTCCCCGATCCGGACCACGCCATGGGGATCGATCAAGTCGGCGTCCGATTATGCGCCGCCGACCAAGGAGGCGATGAATTCCCAGGAACTGGCGCATGAACCGGACGGGCTCAACATCGACAAGCTGCCCGCCTTGACCCCCGATCAGCTTAAGCTAGGAGTGGTTTGATGGGGTTGTTCTCGAAACGAAAAACGGTTTTCGTCGATTCCGATATACTGGTCATCGGCGGCGGTATGGCCGGCTGTGGCGCCACCTACGAATCGCGCTACTGGGGCCGCGACAAAAAGGTCGTCGTGGTCGAGAAAGCGAACATCGAGCGCAGCGGCGCCGTCGCCCAGGGCCTGTACGCGATCAACTGCTATATGGGCATGCAATGGGATGAAAATAATCCCGAAGACCATGTCCGCTACGCCCGCAACGACCTGATGGGGCTGGTGCGCGAGGATCTGGGCTACGATATCGCCCGGCATGTCGATTCCACCGTGCACATGTTCGAGGAATGGGGCCTGCCGATCATGAAGGACCCGGAAACCGGCCGCTATCTGCGCGAAGGCAAGTGGCAGATCATGATTCACGGCGAAAGCTACAAGCCGATCGTCGCCGAAGCCGCCCGCAAGGCCGCCACCGAAGTCTACAACCGGATCATGGTGACCCATCTGCTGATGGACAAGACCAAGCCCAACCGGGTCGCCGGCGCGGTCGGTTTCAACGTCCGCACCGGGGATTACTACGTTTTCCGCGCCAAGGCGGTGATCGTGGCCGCCGGCGGCGCGTCGCACATCTTCAAGCCGCGCTCGACCGGCGAAGGCTTGGGACGGACATGGTACGCCCCGTGGAGTAGTGCCTCGGCCTACGCCTTGCCGATCCCGACCGGCGCCAAGATGACGCAGATGGAAAACCGCATCGTCCTCACCCGGTTCAAGGACGGCTATGGCCCGGTCGGCGCCTATTTCCTGCACCTCAAGACCTATACCGAAAACGCCTATGGCGACAATTACGAGCCGACCTGGTACGAACACACCAAGGAGTTGGTCGGCGACTATATCGACCGCCACCCGGTGCCGACCTGCTTGCGGAACCATGCGTTCCTGGAGGAGGTCAAGGCCGGCCGCGGCCCGATCCGCATGGTCACCAAGGAAGCGTTCCAGGACCCGCATCTGGAGCAGGTCGGCTGGGAAAACTTCCTTGGCATGACAATCGGGCAAGCCGTCGTCTGGGCCTCCCAGAACATCGACCCCAAGGAAATCAACCCCGAACTGACCACCTCCGAACCCTATGTCATGGGGTCGCACGCGACCTGTTCGGGCGCCTGGGCGAGTGGCCCCGAAGACTACGCACCCGACGAATATCAGTGGGGATACAACCGGATGATGACGGTGGACGGCCTGTTCGGCGCCGGCGACACGATCGGCGGCACCGCCCATAAATTCTCGTCCGGGTCGTTCACCGAAGGCCGGATCGCCGGCAAGGCGGCGGTCAAATATGTCGACGATCTGGGCACCGACGCGCCGCAGATCAGCGCGGCGGAATACGAGAATTTCATGCAGGTGATCTTCCAGCCGCTGGAAAATTACAAGGTCGGCCGCAACGAGATCGTCGGCGGCACCGTGTCGCCAAGCTATCTGCTGCCGATGCACGGTCTTCAGCGCCTGGAAAAGATCATGGACGAATATGTCGGCGGCATCAGCGCCCATTACACCACCAACGAACCGCTGCTGACCCGCGGGCTGGAGCTGCTCGAGATGCTGAAGGAAGACCTTGAATATCTCGGGGCCGAAGACCTGCACCAGCTGCAACGGGCGTGGGAATTACAGCACCGGGTCCTGGCCTCGGAATGCGTGACCCATCACACCTATTTCCGCAAGGAAACGCGGTGGCCGGGATATTACTACCGGGCCGATCATCCCAAACTGGACGATACCGACTGGCACTGCTTCACCTTGTCCCAGTACGACCGGGAATCCGGCAAGTGGGCGATGGAAAAGGCCCCGGTGTATCACATCATCGATTAAGGCGGTTCGACGCCGCGGGTAACGGCTGGTCATGCTGATCGCACAGATATCGGACACCCATATCCTGGCTGAATCGTCGCACCGTCCCGAAGCCGGGCCACGGGCCGAAGATTTGCGCCGTTGCATTGCGGACATCAACTGCCTCGACCCCGCGCCCGATCTGGTGATCCATACCGGCGACACGGTGCAGACCGGCGCGCCGGCGGATTACGCCCATTTGCGCAAACTGCTGGCCCCGCTGCGAATGCCGGTCTATCTGGCGCCAGGCAACCGCGACGACCGCGCCAACTTCCGCGCCGCGTTCGAACCGGCGGCGGCCGACGGCATCTTTCTGCAGTACACGGTCGAGGAATTCCCGGTACGCCTTGTCGCCCTCGATTCGATCGACCCGGCGCATAATCAGGGCGTCTATTGCGCCGACCGGCAGCGCTGGCTGGATGCGTGCCTGTCGGCGGCGCCCGGCCGGCCGACGATCCTGTTCATCCATCACCCGCCCTTCGATGTCGGGCAGCACTATATCGACGGCTACCGCGATCCCGCCGACCGCGCGGCGCTGGCCGCCATCGTTGCGCGCCACCGGCAGGTGCGCCGCCTGCTGTGCGGGCATTGCCACCGTTCATCGCAACGAATCTGGGCGGATACGCAGGCCACGACCATGCCCAGTGTTGCGCGCGACCTCCGCGAGGGAATCGACGCACAACGTCTTGCCGGCACGCCGCTCTACCAACTGCACGCGCTAACAGCCCGTTGACGAAGTCTGCCCTGGACGAAGGAGCCATCGTCTGATTCTCTGGGGGCCTGTCTTGAAGGGGATTTGCCGATGGCAATGGGACAG
>PTKA01000328.1 GCA_002937525.1 Alphaproteobacteria bacterium MarineAlpha10_Bin3 | reverse complement strand
CGTTGCTGGACGACCTGCTGGCGCGCGCGACACTTAGTGAACATATCTATAGCCATGACTGGGAACCCGGCGATGTGGTGATCTGGGACAATCGCTGCCTGCTGCATTGCGGCAGCGGCTATGACGCCGACCGGTATCGCCGCTACATGCGCCAGACGCGGGTCCAGGGTGCGGGTTCCACCCTGGATGAATAGGGCCGCCAGGCGCATGACGCTTTAATCCGCCGCTGGTTTCCGCTACATAGCGGCGCGGACGAAACCGGCCTAAGGGAACCCACATGCGGCTTTTGCTGGAATATAAAGATATCCCGCCCGATTTGCATGGCGGCGTCATCGTGCTGGGCAATTTCGACGGCGTACATCGCGGCCACCAGTCGGTCATCGGACGGGGCCAGGAAATTGCCGACGGGCTGGGTGTCCCGCTTGTCGTGGTGACCTTCGAGCCGCATCCGCGCAGCCATTTCCGCCCGCACGACCCGCCTTTCCGGCTGACGCCGCTGGCCAACAAGGCGCGCCAGATCGAGGCGCTGGGCGTGGACGCGCTGGTGGTGCTGACCTTCGACGACGCGCTGTCGCGGATCGAAGCGGTGGATTTCGTGCGCGATGTGCTGGTCGCCGGACTGGCCGCGCGCCATGTCGTGGTCGGCATGGATTTTCGCTTTGGCCGCCAGCGTGGCGGCGATGCGGCGCTGCTGGAAGCCGAGGGCGCGGCAAACCGGTTCGCGGTCACGACGATCGCGGCGGTGGCGTCCGCCGATGCGGAAATCTATTCGTCCAGCCATATCCGCGAGAACATCATGGCCGGCAAGCCGGCCCAGGCCGCGGCCATGCTGGGCCGCCCGTTCGAAATCGAAGGCGTGGTCGAACATGGCGAGAAGCGCGGCCGGGAATTGGGATTTCCCACCGCCAATATCGATATCGGCGGTTATGTGCATCCTGCACTGGGGGTCTATGCGGTTCGCGCGTCGATCGGCGGCGCGCCGGAATGGCTCGATGGCGTCGCCTATTTCGGCGACCGCCCGACCGTCGATGGCAAGGGCTTGCTGCTGGAGGTCAATCTGTTCGATTTCGACGGCGATCTTTATGGCCAGACCATGCGCGTCGCCCTGATCGAATATCTGCGGGGCGACCACAAATTCGACAGCCTTGAGGCGCTGAAAGCGCAAATCGCCGAGGACGACGTAACGGCGCGGCGAATCTTGCGGGTACGCGCCGCCGGCGCGCCTTGACCTCGTGAATTCTATCCACTAAGCCGGTGTCAGAGCGTGGGTTGCGTCCCGAAAAAGAGCAGAAAACTATGATTTTCAATATGATGGAAGCCGTGCGATGAGCGCGGATTACAAGGATACGTTGTTCCTGCCGAACACCGATTTCCCGATGCGGGCCGGTCTGGCGAAACGCGAGCCGGAACTGCTGGCGCGCTGGCAGGCGATGGATCTGTGGGGCAAGCTGCGCGCCCAATCGGCGGGCCGAAAGCGCTTCATCCTGCATGACGGCCCGCCCTATGCGAACGGCCATCTGCATATCGGCCACGCGCTGAACAAGATCTTGAAGGATATCATCAACCGCTTCGCCCAGATGCAGGGCCGCGACGCGAATTATGTGCCTGGCTGGGACTGCCACGGCCTGCCGATCGAATGGAAGATCGAGGAACAATATCGCGCCGAAGGCCGCGACAAGGACGCGGTGCCGATTGCCGAATTCCGCCGCGAATGCCGCGACTTCGCCGCCAAATGGATTGACATTCAGCGCGAAGAATTCAAGCGCCTGGGGGTGATGGGCGACTGGGACAATCCCTACACCACCATGGCCTATCACGCCGAGGCGCGGATCGTCCGCGAAATCGGCAAATTCCTGATGAACGGCGGCCTGTTCCGGGGCTCCAAGCCGGTATTGTGGTCGATTGTCGAACGCACCGCCCTGGCCGAAGCCGAGGTCGAATATATGGAGCATCGCTCGCCGATGATCTGGGTGCGCTTCCCGGTCGTCGCCGCCAGCGACCCGTTGCTCGACGGCGCCGCCATCGTGATCTGGACGACGACGCCCTGGACGATTCCCGGCAACCGCGGCATCGCCTGCCATAAGGATTTCGACTATGTCGTCGTGGAAGTGACAGAGGCCGGCGCGGATTGCCGTGCGGCGGTCGGCGAAAAGCTCGTCGTCGCGGCGGCGCTGCTGGAAGCGGTGACGCAAAAAGCCGGGATCGCCGCGTACCGCGAGATCGGCCACTTGGCGGGCACCGCGGTCGAGGGCACGCGCTGCGCCCATCCGTGGCGCGGACAGGGCTATGAATTCGATGTGCCGGTCTTGCTGGCGGATTACGTCACCGACGACGCCGGGACCGGGTTCGTGCATATCGCGCCGGGCCATGGCGCCGAGGATTTCGTCGCTGGCGCCGCCTATGGGCTGGAAGTGCCGCGCACGGTTGCCGAAGACGGCACGTTCTATCCCGAGGTTCCCCTGGTCGCCGGCCGCGCGATTCTGACCGATGACGGCAAGCAAGGCGACGCCAATGGAACCGTCATCACCTTGCTGATGGAATGCGGCGCGCTGCTCGCCAAGGGGTCGTTGTGGCACAGCTATCCGCATTCCTGGCGCTCGAAAGCGCCGCTCATCTTCCGCAATACCGAGCAATGGTTCATCTCGATGGAGACCAACGATCTGCGCCGGACCGCGCTCAAGGCCATCGAGAACACAAAATTCTTCCCGGCCAGCGGCAAGAAACGGCTGTATTCGATGATCGAATCCAGGCCGGACTGGTGTGTGTCGCGCCAGCGCGCCTGGGGCGTGCCGATCGCGATCTTTTTCGACAAACAGAGCGGCGAGCCGCTGCGCGACCAGGCCGTGATCGACCGGGTCGCCGAAGCGTTCGAGAACGAGGGCGCGGATGCCTGGTTTACCAGCCCGCCCGAACGCTTCCTTGGCCCCGGTTACGATCCGGCCGATTACGAACAGGTCACCGATGTCATCGATGTGTGGTTCGATTCCGGCTCGACCCACGGCTTCGTGCTGGAAGACCGGGACGACCAGGATTGGCCGGCCTCGCTGTATCTCGAAGGGTCGGACCAGCATCGCGGCTGGTTCCATTCCTCGCTGCTGGAAAGCTGCGGCACGCGCGGCCGCGCACCCTACGATGCGGTCCTGACGCATGGCTTCGTGATGGCCGAAGACGGGCGCAAAATGTCCAAGTCGCTCGGCAATACGGTGGTGCCGCAGGAAGTCAACGACCGCCACGGCACCGAAACGCTGCGGCTGTGGGTGGTCGCCTCGGATTATTCCGAGGA
>PTKA01000327.1 GCA_002937525.1 Alphaproteobacteria bacterium MarineAlpha10_Bin3 | reverse complement strand
CGCCTCGCCGAAGGCCGAAAGCGCGTTGAGCGCCCGCGGAAACCCCGAATAGGGCGCCGTCTGCATGATGACTTCGATCACCTGTTCGCGGGTCAGTCCGGTATTCAGCGCCGACTGGCCGAATTTGACCAGCTGCGGCAAATGGTCGATCGCGGTGAAAGCGGCCACGGCGCAGATCATGCGCTGGCGGTGGTCGAGGTCCGGGCGGCTCCAGATTTCGCCATAGCCATAGGCGATTGCCGTTGGATACAGGCCCGCCGTGGCCCTGTTGTCCGGCGCAGCATAGCCCTGCTCGGCCCGCCCGCCATGCAGTTTGTGCATGGTCTGGCGCCCCAGCGCCATCAGCGCGTCGGCGTCGCAATCGGGCATCTGGGTGTCCGGCACGGCAAGGCCGCGTTCCGCGAACACCTCATTGGCGAGGCCGACCGAGTTCAAAATTGTCGGAAAGCCGGAATACAGACCGCATTGGATGAAGACTTCCTGGATCGTGCGCGCCGGGACGCCGATATGAAGGGCGGCGCCGATATAGCGCCGCAATTGTGGCAGGTACTGCCGCGAGGTCAGGGCCGAAAGCACCGCCAGCATGCGATCGTTCAGCGCCAGGCCGGGCCGCGCCCAGATCGAACCCCACACCGCTTCCTCGGCCAGGCGGTGCATGCCCGGCGCCAGTTCGGCGTCGGGGTTATTGGCCGGAAATCCGAGCCTTTCGCGGATCGCCGCCCCGGACCGCCGCAGCGCGTCGCGTGACGTCATCGCGGTGTTCTCCTGGTCATTATTGGTAAGGCGGGGCGGTATATCCGGCTGGCGACGCCGTGAAAATTTCGCAGCCCTCGGCGGTGACGCCGATGGTGTGTTCGAACTGGGCCGAGAGCGAACGGTCCTTGGTGACGGCGGTCCAGCCGTCATTGAGTATTTTCACGTCGTAACGGCCGGTGTTGATCATCGGCTCGATGGTGAAGATCATGCCTTCCTCGAACACCAGCCCGGTACCCGGCGTACCGTAATGCAGGACGCTTGGCGCGGTGTGGAAAATGCGCCCGATCCCGTGGCCGCAGAAATCGCGCACGACGGAAAACCGGTGCGGTTCCACGAAGCTCTGAATGGCGTGGCCGATATCGCCCAGGGTGGCGCCGGGGCGCACCACGGCGATGCCGCGCATCAGCGCCTGGTAGGTTATATCGACCAGCTTGCGGGCCTTCACGCCGACCTTGTCGCCGATCAGGAACATCCGGCTGGTGTCGCCATGCCAGCCATCGAGGATCACCGTGATGTCGAGATTGACGATATCGCCTTCGCGCAGTTTCTTGGCGTCGTCGGGAATGCCATGGCAGACGACATGGTTGATCGAGGTGCAGATCGAGCGCGGAAATCCCCGGTAATTGAGCGGCGCCGAAATCGCGCCATGGTCCAGCGTGTAATCGTCGCACAGGCGGTCCAGCGCCCCCGTGGTGACGCCCGGCACGACATGGGGGGTGATGAAGTCGATGACCTCCGCCGCCAGGCGGCCGGCCTTGCGCATGGCGGCGAATTCCGCCGGTCCATGCCGGGGCACCTGGTCCGCGGCCGGCCGCCGCACGGCCGGTGCGCGCGCATCGTTCATATCTGGCTCTCCTTCGGCCCGAACATCGGCAATTTCGACCCCACGACGACTGGTAGTTTCGCCCCCAGGACGATAGCATCCCGCGTCACCTGGCAATCGTAACAAATCGCTTCAACGCCGTGCGCCCGCGCGTTTGCAAGCGCCTCTGCATAGGCCGGGTCGATATCCGCCGCAACCCTGAAATGGTCGCAATCGCCGCGCAGGACAAGGTACAGCATCATCGCGCGGCATCCTGCGGCGGCCATCGCCGCCAATTCCACCAGATGTTTGGCGCCGCGCTTGGTGACCGCGTCGGGAAATTCCGCGGCGTTTGGATGCGGCCCGCCTGGACGGCGCAGATTGACGCATTTGATTTCGAGGTAACAGGGCGCACAATCCTCGCCTTCGAGCAGAATATCGATGCGGCTGTTCTGGCCATAGGGTACTTCGCGCCGCTGACGCGCATAGCCGGTCAATTCGGGGATCTGGCCGGCCGCGATCGCCTCGGCGGCGATTTCATTGGGATGGCCGGTATTGATGCCGACAAGATGGCCCTCGACGCGGATCAATTGCCAGCGCCAATCGAGCTTCGCCTTCGGATTGGTGTTCGCCGACAGCCAGACTTGCGAACCCTGCGCCTGCAAGCCCAGCATCGACCCTGGATTGGCGCAATGCGCGATGACCACTTCGCCGCAATCGAGCCGGATATCGGCGAGAAACCGCTTGTAGCGCCGAATCAGCGTGCCATGGATTAGGGGCGAGGGAAACCGCATTGCCGCACTCTATGGAGCGTCCGCTTTGACGCCAACCCGATTCGGCACTAGATTACAGAAAGTCTAACTGGGTAGTGGCCATGGCGGAAGATAATTTGGGCGCGGCGGCGGGACTGGCCAACCTTCGCGCCGGCGCGATCCAGGACGTCGATGTTGAAGTCTATGCGATTCTCGGCCAACCGACGATGCTGGTTAGCCAGTTGCTGAAGATCGGGCGTGGCGCCATTATCGAACTAGATCAAAGCACCTCGGACCCGGTCGAAATCCGGGTCAATCAACAATTGATTGCCTATGGCGAAATCGTCACCGTGGACGACAATCTCGGCGTTACCATTACCGGAATCGTCAAGAAACAGGTCGTTTAGAGCCAATCGGGCTCCTCTTGGATACGGGACGGGTTGGCGATGAATGAGGAAAAGACCGTCCGGGCGGCGATGGTCATCATCGGCAGCGAAATTCTTTCCGGCCGCACCCAGGATACCAATCTCAATACCCTGGCACGGGGGTTGAACGATGTTGGCATCGTCCTCAGCGAGGCGCGGATCGTATCCGATGCACCGGATGCGATCGTGGCCGCGCTCAACGAACTTCGCGCCCGCTACGATTACGTCTTTACCACCGGCGGCATCGGTCCGACCCATGACGACATAACCGCGCAATGCGTCGCCGATGCCTTCGAAGTACCCTTGATCCTCAATCCGGAAGCCCGCGCACTGCTCCAGGCGCATTACGACAGAACCGGGCGGGAATTGAACGCCGCCCGGCTGCGCATGGCCCATACGCCGCAAGGGGCATCGCTGATCGCCAACCCGGTCTCCACCGCGCCCGGATTCAGGATCGAAAATGTCTATGTTCTGGCCGGGGTGCCGGTGGTCATGCAGGCTATGCTGGACGGCTTGAAGCCCGGCTTGACCGGCGGCCGCCGGGTGCTGTC
>PTKA01000326.1 GCA_002937525.1 Alphaproteobacteria bacterium MarineAlpha10_Bin3 | reverse complement strand
CTGGCGTTGATCGGCGGCGGGGTCGAGACGATCCTCGGCACGTTCCGCGACCCGACCTTCGGGCCGGTGGTGATGTTCGGGCTGGGCGGCATCTTCGCCGAGGCGCTGAAGGATGTGACCTTCCGCGTCGCCCCGTTTGGCGTGCGCGAGGCGGCGCGGATGATCCGCGACATCAAGGGCTATTCGATCCTGGAAGGCGCGCGGGGCGCGCCGCCGGCCGATATTGCCGCCCTTGCCAAGGCGCTGAGCCAGCTTTCGATTTTCGCCGTCGCCAATGCCGACCGCCTGGAAAGCATTGACGTCAATCCGTTCCTGGTGCTGGAAAAGGGCAAGGGCGCGGTTGCGCTCGACGCACTTCTGGTGCCACAATGCGACTGATTTTTCCACAGCAAGAGAGGTTTAACAACAAGATGAGGGTATACGACGCATGAGAGGAATGGAGACAAGTTTCGCCGACCGCCTGAGCACGGCGGCCACGGCAAAGCAGAACCGGTTGAGGCGGTCCAGCGCGCTGGACCCGGCCAAGGATCCGAAATTCGCCGAACGGCAGGCGGCGCGCCACGCCGCGCGGGCAAACAAGGAAGCCCGCATCGCTGAACGCAAAGCCGCCAAGGAAGCCGAAGCAGCCCGCAGCGTGGCCGAGAAAGCGGCCGAAGAGGCCCGTATCGCGGCGCGGATTGCGGCCGAGGAAGCCCGCATTTCGGCCAAGAAGGCGGCCGAAGAGAGAGCCCGGCAGATTGCCAGGGAGGAGCAAAAAGCGCGCGATAAAGTCCTCGGCGACAAGCTTGTCGCCGAGGAAAAGGCCCGCGCCGACGAACGCGCCGCCATCTACGCCGATCGCAAGGCCAAGCGCAAAGCCAAGAAGCGCCGGAAATAGGGCGCGTAGCTCAGCGTTGCTTGAATTTCCCGCGACCGTAATTGACGGGAATTTCGAAGGCCGCGCCGGGGCTGACACGGCCGGACATGTCAACAATGGCGGGCCACCACCGCACCAATCGCCATGCTTGATCCCAAATTCCTTGGTTCATCTAGCCTTTCGCAAGAAAAAATGTAGTGAGCCCCGCTTGCCGCCAAACCTCGCGCTCATGGAGCCGCTTCGAGATTTGTGTGTCTCCCGAAATGATGACCCAATTACCTTCTTCGCCAAGTTTTCGTATCCATTCGATATCCGTTATGTCCGGCGGATAAAGATCCTTGAGGTGGACGGCTTTGAAATTTTTATCGCCGTCCATTGAGCCCAGTTCACCTATCGCGCGAGCAAGGCGCTGGGAAAGGCAGTTATCGAAAAAGAACCTCAAGCAGCCAAATTCCGTTCGAACACGACAGCCTCGCGAACCGCTCGTCGATTGACTTCATACCAATTGGCTACTTTTTCGTACGATTTTTCGATATTATAGGCGTTGGCGAGTATTGCCGTCGGGACACCGAACTCACTGATGATTGGTTGGCCAAATCCGCGATTAGGGTCAAGCACCACCGGATGTCCTTCCCCCAACGGCCACCAGCGGATTAGATCGTCTAAATCCGAATATTCCAGTCCGGCGACGAGACTGGGGGAAATAAAATTCTTGAACGCATATTGGCTTTTCACGAGATCGAGCAGGGCTTGTTCTTTGGGCGCATCGGTAAATTCCGCAAAAATCGTTCTGCCATCGGTCTGAAATCGTCTTGTCGAAAATGGGTGGGATTGGCGGAACAATTCACCTGCTCGTTTTGCGGCAAGGCGGATTTTTTTCCAACTCACGCCATGCCGTCTGAATGCATCGACGAATCGAATTTCCATCAGGTCCAGAAATCCGAGCGCGGCGCGATCATCAATTACCGGCAATTGCGATGGCCATACGGGATTCGAACCGTGTGTCTCTTGCCCGACTTTGTAGTCGTATCCCGCGATCCAACGGCGAATTCGTGCCGCCGATACACCGGTAAGACGGGACGCTTCGGGCACCGTATAAATCCCGACACCGATCATGCTGTAATTCGATGGACTCATTTTTTGTCACTCAGCGGATGTGTTATTTTGAATCATATACTGAATTTCAATGAAAGTCGCGGCTTGGGAACAGGGCGCGGGCTTGATCGCGGGGGCGGTGCCGGCGGGCCGTTGGCGGGGGTTTGGCTGCGTTCCTCGCGGGATCGCCGGTGTCGTGCGCGGCCAGCGTGGCGAGCAGGCCGGAGCAATCCTCCAGATGGTCGGCGATAAGGTGAATGACGATGCCTTCGCGCTGCAATTCACCGCGCACCTTCAACAGCCGCGCGGTCAGGACGATGCGGCGAAAGCGTTCGAAAACCTTCGGCCAGACGATGATATTGGCGGTGCCGGTTTCATCCTCCAGGGTAACGAAGACAACGCCCTTGGCGGTGCCGGGGCGTTGCCGGGCGAGCACCAGCCCGGCCACCGCGATGCGTGCGCCGGGCGCGGTATTCTGCAAATCCCTGGCGGCGACGGCGGCGGCGAAATGGCGCCGCAAC
Organism: Alphaproteobacteria bacterium MarineAlpha10_Bin3; assembly: GCA_002937525.1. Classification (GTDB taxonomy): domain Bacteria; phylum Pseudomonadota; class Alphaproteobacteria; order UBA8366; genus MarineAlpha4-Bin1. The sequence goes on along the minus strand of PTKA01000326.1, from coordinate 824 downwards.
AGCGCCATCGGGTGTGCGCGCAGCGACAGGCGCAGGGCCGTGTAATCGGCGATCACCGCCTCGCCAAGGGTCATTTTCGGCAGCGCCACCGGCGCATCCGCGCCCCAGCCATCGTCGCCCGCCGCCTCGAACAATGGCAGCGGTTTGGCCGCGCCATTGCGGACAGCGGCAACGAAGCGGCGCGCGGCCCATAATCCACCGCGCCGCGACAGGCCGATCGAGCCGAACGCGTCGCCCCGCGCCAGCACTTCCAGAACCGGCCCGCCCAGCCCGGCCCGGCGCCAGATCGCGGCGATATCGCCATAGCCGTTGCCGCGCATCGCGGCGGCGATGTCGGCGTCATCGCGCTTCAGCCCCTTGATCTGGCGCAAGCCGAGCCGCAGCGCATAATCGCCGCCGCCGGCCTCATCGAGTTCGAGCGCACAATCCCAGTTGGAGAAATTGATGTCCGGTGGCCGCACCGCGACGCCATGATCACGCGCATCGCGCACGATCTGCGCCGGAGCGTAGAAACCCATCGGCTGGCTGTTCAGCAGGGCGCAGGCGAAGGCTGCCGGATAGCGCCGCTTCATCCAGGCCGAGACATAGACCAGCAAGGCGAAGCTGGCGGCGTGGCTTTCGGGGAAACCGTATTCGCCGAAGCCTTCGATCTGGCGGAAGCAGCGTTCGGCGAAATCGGAATCATAGCCGCGCGCAACCATGCCGCCGACCATCTTTTCACGGAAGCCGTGGATTGTGCCGGCGTGGCGAAAGGTGGCCATGGCGCGGCGCAACTGGTCGGCCTCGGACGCAGTGAAGCCGGCGCCGACGATGGCGATGCGCAT
>PTKA01000325.1 GCA_002937525.1 Alphaproteobacteria bacterium MarineAlpha10_Bin3 | reverse complement strand
TCGGCCTGCGCCACCTGCGATGGATTTTTCTTCCGCGAACAGGAAATCGCCATCGTCGGGGGCGGCAATACGGCGGTCGAGGAAGCGCTTTATCTGACCAACCACGCCAGCAAGGTGACGGTGATCCACCGCCGCGATTCGTTTCGCGCCGAAAAAATCATGCAGGACCGGCTGTTCGCCAACCCCAAGGTCGAAATCCTGTGGGATCATGTGCTGGAAGAAGTGCTGGGCGATGGCAGCCCGCCCGGCGTATCCGGCGCCAGGATCGCCCATGTGAAGACCGGGGCGGTGCGCGACCTTGCCGTCGGCGGCGTCTTCATCGCCATCGGCCATGATCCGGCGACGGCTGTTTTCAAGGGTCATCTGAACATGGATGACGAAAACTACATCCTTACCGCGCCGGACAGCACCGCAACCAACATCCCCGGCGTGTTCGCGGCCGGCGATGTCGTCGACAAGGTCTTTCGCCAGGCGGTGACCGCCGCCGGGCTGGGCTGCATGGCGGCGCTGGAGGCTGAAAAATTCCTTGCCGCCCAGGAACCGGCGCGGGCCGCCGCCGCCGAATAACCGCTCAGAGCGAGGCCAGATCCGCCGGATTGCCGAGCAGGAACGCGCCGACCGTGGTGTAATGCGCCTTGCGGCCCTGCAACTGCTGGGTCACCGTATGCAGGTCGCGGAACCGGCGCTCGAAGGCGTTGGCGGCGAAGATCGCCGTCGCGCCCGCCGCCTCATACACCGTATCGGCCGCCGCCTTCGCCTCGTGAATGGCGTGCGTCGTCGCCAGGCGCAGCCGCATCCGGTGTTCTATCGTCACCACGCCGGTCGCCACGGCGTCGTTCCAGATATCGTCGAGTTCGGCGCGCTGGAAGCAGCGGGCCGCGTCCAGCCGTATCCTGGCGCGGGCGTATTCGGTCTGCACAACCGCGTTCTGGCTCAAGGTCGTGTGTTGACGTTCGGGGGTTTTTTTCTTCGCCAGATCGGTGAAATCGTTGAGCATCGTGGCCGCGACCCCCATCGCCAGCCCGGAAAAGCCGCTGGCGTACAGATTGGTCTGCCGGAACAAATACAGCGTCCCGTCATGCCAGCGTTCCCTTGCATCGTCGCGCGACACCGTGTTGCGCTGGGGCACGAACAGATCGCGGACGGCGTAGCCGTCGCTGGCGGTGCCGCGCAATCCGATGACATTCCAGATGTCTTCCATCTCGACCTCGCCAGCCGGGAACAGCATGGTCCGCACGGTCTTGGCGCCATTTTCGTCCAGCACGGGTTCGCCATCTTCGTCGACGATGGTGGCGTGGGTGCCGAGCCAGCTTGCGTGGCGGCTGCCGCTGGCGAACATGCATTTGGCGTTGACCCGATAGCCGCCATCGACGCGAAGCGCGGTCGATTTGCCCGGCCCCCAGGCCAGCACCGCCCGCCTGTCGTCGTCCCACATCGCCTTGGCGGCGTCGCGCGCCATGAAGGCGGCGACCATCGCACAACCATTACCCTGACAGTTCACCCAGGCTACGCTGGCGTCGTATTTTGCGATTTCTTCGATCACCCGCGAGAAATCGGACGGCGACAGCTCGCCGCCGCCGAATTCGCGCGGCAGCAGCAAACGGAACAGCCCGGCATCGTGCATTGCGTCCAGCAACGCCGGCGGCAGGCGGCGGTCGCGTTCGATGGCGTCGGCGCAGTCCGCGATCAGCGGCCCAACCTGGCGGACCTGCGCGACATAGTGTTCCCGGTCGGAAATGACGGCCTTTTCAGCCGCTGCGATGGATACCATTGACTTAACCCTTTTAGCGAAGGCTCTGCGGTTCAATTCGACTCGACAATCGCCGGTGAACGTACAACATACCTGTAAACAGGCTGTAATCGGGAGAAAGACATGATAAAGGGATTGCATCACAATGCCTACCGGTGCCGCGATTCGGAAGAAACGCGCAAATTCTACGAGGATTTCCTGGGGCTGCGGCTGGCCGGTGCGCTGGCAATCAAGGAATCGCATACCGGGCGCAAGACCGACGTGCTGCACACGTTCTATGAAATGGGCGACGGCTCCTATCTCGCCTTCTTCGAAGCGCCGGGCCGCCCCTTCGAGTTCAAGAAACAGCATGACTACGATCTGCACATCGCCCTTGAAGTGGACGCGGCGACGCTGGCGGACATGTTCGAGCGCGGCCCGGCGGCGGGGATCGAGACGCGCGGCGTGTCGGACCACGCCTTCGTCGAATCGATCTATTTCCGCGATCCCAACGGCTATGTCATCGAACTGACCGCGAAAACCGATAAACACGACGCGATGATGAACCCGGACACCAATGGCGCGCGGCGGATCCTCGACGATTGGAGTGCCGCATAACCGCCAATAACAGCGGCAAAGCAATAGTATAACGCGTCACACCCATGCTACGCAGGCGCTATGGGTAGCTGCTGCGATTATCGCGATGCGCCGGTCACGGCGCGGATGCGCCGGGTGCTGATGATCGCGATGGCGATCAATGCGGGCATGTTCGGCGTGGAAATAACCGCCGGCCTGGCGGCGCAATCGGTCGCCCTTCAAGCCGACGCGCTCGACTTTCTGGGCGATGCCGCGACCTATGGCATAACACTATTCGTGCTGGCGATGTCGGCGCGCTGGCGCGCGGCGGCGGCCCTGCTCAAGGGCGTCTCGATGGGATTATACGGCCTTTTCGTTCTGAGCGCTGCGGTCTATCACGCCGCCAGCGGCACCCTTCCCGGCGCTGAAATCATGGGCTCGGTCGGGTTCGCAGCACTGGTCGCCAATGTCGTTTGCGCGCTGATGCTGATCGGCTTCCGCGACGGCGACGCCAATATGCGCTCCGTCTGGCTGTGCAGCCGCAACGACGCCATCGGCAACATCGCCGTCATGGCCGCCGCCGCCGGCGTTTTCGCCACCGATACCGGCTGGCCGGATGCGGCGGTCGCCGCGGTCATGGCCACGCTGGCCTTTACATCGTCCTGGCAGGTCATCCGCCACGCGCTGGCCGAGTTGCGCGCAGCGCGGCTGGCGCCGGTGTCCGGGTAGACTTTCCCGGCTATCCCAGGCGGGTCAGGCAGGCCGATGCGGCGGCGTCGAGGATGGCGTCAACGTCGATTCCCATGGCGCGGTACAGATCCTCGATATCGCCGGACTGGCCGAACCGGTCGACGCCCAGTGCGGTAACCTTCTGGGCGCCGACCGCGCCAAGCCAGCTGAGCGTTGTCGGGTGGCCGTCGATGACCGTAATCAGCACCGCGTCGGAGGCCAGTTGGGAAAGCATGGTTTCGATCCGGGCGCGGGCCGCGGGCACGTAAC
>PTKA01000324.1 GCA_002937525.1 Alphaproteobacteria bacterium MarineAlpha10_Bin3 | reverse complement strand
GGATTACTCCTTCCAGTTGGAATTACATGATCACTGCTTCTGATCCAATTCATCGCCTGACCGTTCGTTCCCATGCGCCGTATTCCCGTGACCAAGCGACCCGATCTGGCACGCGCCGCGGCCGAGCACGGCTTGCAATTTCATGCCGATAGCGGCATTCCGGGCTGGGACGAAAGCGCCTATTACCAATTTACCATGGGCCAGGTCGAAGCAGACCTGGAGGCGCCGGCGGAAGAAATCGAGCGCCTGTGTTTCGATGTCGTGGCGCGCGCCGTCGCCGATGAGGCGGTGCTGCGGCGTCTCGGGATCGCGGAACCGTTTTGGGATTATATCGCCGATAGCTGGCGTAATAAGGAAAAGAACTTTTACGGGCGAATGGACCTCTCCTATGACGGCGAAGGACCGGCAAAGCTCCTCGAATACAATGCGGACACGCCGACGACGCTGTATGAATCGGCGGTCTTTCAATGGGAATGGCTGGAACAATCGGTGGAAAGTGGCCTGATCCCGCGGGGCTGCGATCAACTCAACGACCTCCACGAAAGCCTGGTGCGGACATTTCCGCTGTTGGGTATCGAGGGGTTGGCGCATTTCGCCTGCAACCAGGATATCGAGGACGATAAGGGAACGCTCGACTATCTTGAGGAATGCGCGAGCGAGGCGGGGCTGGAGACACGGTTCCTGGCGATGGACGATATTGGCATCAACGACCGGGGACACTTCACCGATCTCGATGACCGGGCGATCGGGACCCTGATCAAACTGTATCCCTGGGAATGGATCATGACCGAGGAATTCGGGCGCCACGTGCCGGCCAGCGGCGTCCGGTTCATCGAGCCGCCCTGGAAGGCGATCCTGTCGAACAAGGGCTTGCTGCCAATGCTGTGGGAGATGTTCGAGGGCCATCCCAATCTGCTGCCCGCCTATTTCGAGGGCGATCCCGGAGCCGCCGCCCTTGGCAACACTTATGTTCGCAAGCCCCTGGTGTCGCGACAGGGGGCAAATATCGAGATCGTCCAGGACAGCAAGACGCTGTTTTGCAGCGACGGTCCCTATGGCGGCGACGATCATATCCTGCAGGGCTTCCACCCCTTGCCGGAATTCGACGGAAATTATCCGCTGGTCGGCTGCTGGCTGGTCGCCAGCAAAGCGGTCGGATTATGCATCCGGGAAGACCGGAGCCTGGTCACCGGCACGGATGCCCGATTCATTCCGCACATAATTTTGGATTGAACCGGGGAAAACCGTAACGATGCCTGAATCCAGCACCCTTGCCGATCCAGCGCCCTATGGCTATGAGCTCGTACTCGATTTGCACGGTTGCAATCCGCGGCGCTTTAACCGCAAGGACATCGACGATTATTTCACCGAACTCTGCCAGCGCATCGACATGCAGAAATGCGAGGTTCATTTCTGGGACGATGTGGGCGTCCAACCCGAAGAACGGCAAACCGACCCGCACACCAAGGGCACCTCGGCGGTCTGCTTCATTTTGACCAGCAGCATCGTCATCCACACCCTCGATATATTGAAGACTGTCTATGTAAATATATTTTCGTGTAAGGATTTTGACCCTGATCTCGCGGCGGCGTTTACCCGCGACTGGTTCGAAGCGGCGACCTGCGAGCCGACCTTTCTCACGCGCCGGTAATCCTCTAGAACACACCGAACATCAGGGGGTTTAACGCGTGCGCCTATCCGAAGAAGAAGTCGTGATCCCGATCGCTCCGGGGCACAAAAACCTGTTGTCGCATATTGAGCAAGCGATGCGGTTCCGCTTAACCGACACCGCCACGCCATTGCGATTCGTTGTGACGCGGACGGATGCGGAACATTATCGCTGCGAAATTGGCATGATGGCCAACGCCGCTCCGTTTGCGACGGATTCGATCTTTCGTTTCGTCCAACGCGGTGGCGAGAACACCGAGAACTTCAACGCGGTCATGTTGGTGCCGACGGGCATCGGCGCTGCGATTGGCGGCCACGCGGGCGATGCGACGCCGGTTGCCCGGCTGCTTGGCACCGCGTGCGACCGGCTCATCCTTCATCCCAATGTCGTGAATGCAAGCGATTTGAACGAAATGCCGGACAACGCTTTGTATGTCGAAGGCAGCGTGATTTCGCGGCTTATGATGGGGGCGCTGGGCCTCGGCCCGGTGCGCGCCAACCGGGTTCTCGTCGTCATCGACAAACATAGGGACCGTTATTTTTCCACCGCGGCGATCAACGCGGTTAATGCGGCGCGGGCTTCGTTCGGCCTCAATTGCCCGCGGATCCTAGAGCTCGATCCACCGGTTCGAATGCGCGCCATCTACACGAATTCAGGCCGTGCGACCGGCGAGGTGGATGGCCTGGAAAACCTCTGGGAAGCGTTGGAGGACCACCGGGGCGACTTCGATGCGGTCGCGCTCTCCTCGGTGATCGATGTCCCCCTATCCTATCACCAGGATTATTTCGATAGCGAAGGCGATATGGTCAATCCCTGGGGCGGCGTCGAGGCGATGCTGACCCATGCCGTTTCCGATCGTTTCAACGTGCCGTCGGCCCATTCGCCGATGTTTGAATCCCGGGAGATTGCCGACGCGGACCCCGGCATCGTCGATCCCCGGATGGCCGCTGAGGCGATCTCGCTGACCTTCTACCAGTGCATCCTGAAGGGCTTGCAGCGCAGCCCCGCCATCGTCCGCGATCAAGATGGCATGCGGCGGTCCGGCGTTCTGACGGCAGCCGATATATCGTGCCTGATCATCCCCGATGGCTGTCTTGGCCTACCGACTCTGGCGGCGTTGGAACAGGGCATCGCGGTGATCGCTGTGCGCGAGAACACCAACTTGATGCAAAACGACCTCGCGGCCTTGCCGTGGGCCGAGGGCCAGTTTCACAGCGTCGAAACATATCTTGAGGCCGCCGGCCTCATGAACGCTCTCCGCGCGGGCCTGGCGCCGGAATCATTGCGCCGGCCGATGAAGAAAGTTGTTGTAAAAACCAAAACACGATCGGTGGACGGCGCAACGGCGCCGGCATCGAAACAGAAGACTTCTTGACCCCTATAGCCAACCGCATCGGCAGACATATTGGCAACGAGACGGCAGTCCATAAAATTTCTCCCTGGCGGGAAGCCTGGCGGCGATCAAGCGGGAAATCTATGCACGCCGTTGACAGGAGCCGACTTCTGCTTATGGCTCAGGCTGTGTGGAAACGCGAGGTCTGATAGAATCGCTGTGGACTTGTCCCGCAAAAGTGCCGGATACCTATCTCATTTACACTGCCACCGTTTCAAACGCGAGAGGGCTTTTCCCGCCTAGCGTCGAATGTCTGCGT
>PTKA01000323.1 GCA_002937525.1 Alphaproteobacteria bacterium MarineAlpha10_Bin3 | reverse complement strand
GCGTGATGCCGCCGGACAATGCGCGTAGTGCTGTGGTCCGCGCCGCTTGCGCCACCGCCTGGCCGAGCGGCAGGCCGGATGCGGCATCGAGCGCCTCCATGGCTGAATTCGCGTCGCGGATGGTCTGCTGGCAAAGTGCCGTCGCGCCGAGCCCGGCGGCCATTTCCGCCAGGGCCGGAAAATCGACCTGACCACGCGAAGAATGCAGATCCAGATGGCCCTGCGCCAGCTTGGTCAGCTTGGCGAAACCGCCGGCAATGGTCAGCCGCGCGACCGGGTGCGCATCGAGATATTTCAGCAAACCGCCGACGAAATCCCCCATGTCGAGGATGGCGTCCTCGTCCAGCCCGTGAAAACGCCGGACGGCTGCTTCGGAGGTCTTGCCGGTGGCGGCGGCGAGATGGCCGACCCCGGTGGCGCGGGCAACGTCGATACCCTGGCGGATCGAATGGATCCAGGCGCTGCAGGAATAGGGAATGACGATGCCGGTGGTCCCCAGGATCGACAATCCGCCGACGATGCCCAGGCGTGGGTTCCAGGTTTTCAGCGCGATTTGCGCGCCGCCGGGTATCGACACGGTGACCGCGACATCGGCCGCCAGCCCCTGCCCGGCGGCAACCGCCGTCAACGCCTCGCGGATCATCTCCCGGGGGGCCGGGTTGATGGCTGGTTCGCCGGGCGGGACCGGCAGACCCGGTTTGGTCACCGTTCCGACGCCGGGACCGGCGTGAAAGGTGATCCCGGTGCCCGGCGCGGACGGGCGCAAGGTCACCTCGATCAGCGCGCCATGGGTCACGTCCGGGTCGCCGCCGGCATCCTTGACAATCGCCGCCATCGCCACGCCGTCGCCAAGCGAGGCGCGGGCAAGCGCGAATTGCGGCTGCTGGCCGCGCGGCAGGCGTATTTTCACCGGGTCCGGGAAGACGCCGGTCAACAGCGCCTGATACGCCGCCTGCGCCGCCGCCATGGCGCAGGCCCCGGTCGTCCAGCCGCGCCGCAAGGGGCCTTCGGGTTTACGCATCATCGCCGCCACTGTATCAAACTCCGGTCATCGTGTGACAAGGCGTTTTTCGAGGGAGATTGACTGGTGACCGATTGTTTCGTTGTCCGGGCGAATGCCCGCACGATAATGTTGACCCCGCTCGAAGCGCGGCATTTCGATGCCTGGCTGAAAGACCGGCCAGACGATGTGCGGGCCTGGGTCCGGGCTGCGGATTTCAGCGCCACTCCGGGGGCGGTTCTGCTGCTGCCCGGCGGCAAGCACGGCGTCGCCGGCGCGTTGATCGGCGTCACCGGCGACGACGATATCTGGTCGTGGAGTGCGGCCAGCGCCAAGCTGCCGGCGGGCCGCTACCGCCTTGCGCGCGAGCCCAAGGCCGCCACGGCGGACAAGCTGGTGCTGGGCTGGGGGCTGGCGGCGTATCAGTTCACCCGCTACCGCGATAGCAGCTTCATTCACCCGAAACTGGTCTGGCCACGCAAGGCCGACCGGAATGCAGCGGACGCGGTGCTCGGCGCGACGTTCCTGGCCCGCGACTTGATCAATACGCCAGCCTCCGATATGGGCCCGGCGGAACTTGCGGGTGCCGCGCGCAAACTGGCCCGCGAGTTCAAGGCTAAATTCCGGGTCATTGTCGGCGACGATCTGCTGAAGCAGAATTTCCCGGCGATCCACGCGGTTGGCCGGGCATCGAGCCGGGCGCCGCGGCTGATCGATTTCACCTGGGGCCGCGCCCGCGACCCGAAGCTGACCTTGGTTGGCAAGGGCGTGTGTTTCGATACCGGCGGGCTGGATCTGAAACCGGCGTCCGGCATGTTGCGGATGAAGAAGGATATGGGCGGTGCCGCCATCGTGCTGGGCCTGGCCCGGATGGTGATGATGGCCGGTATGCGGGTGCGGTTGCGGGTGCTCATTCCCGCCGTCGAGAACGCGGTATCGAGCAACGCCTACCGGCCGCTCGATGTCATCACGACGCGCAAGGGAATCAAAATCGAGATCGGCAACACCGATGCCGAAGGACGGGTCGTACTGTCCGATGCGCTGGCCCTGGCGGTCGAGGAAGACCCGGATCTGGTGCTCGATTTCGCCACCCTGACAGGGGCCGCGCGCGTCGCGTTGGGGCCCAGCTTGCCGGCCATGTTCACCAACCAAGACAAGCTGGCCGCCGCCTTCGCCAGGCATGGCGCGGCGACGGACGACCCGGTCTGGCGCCTGCCATTGTGGCGGCCCTACCGGAAGCTGATCGAAAGCACGGTGGCCGATATCGTCAACACCGGCAGCATGCCGCTGGGCGGCGCGATCACGGCGGCCTTGTTTCTGGAAGCCTTTGTCGAGGATGCCATCGACTGGGCGCATTTCGATATCATGGCGTGGAACCTTTCGTCGATGCCGGGCCGGCCGGAAGGCGGCGAGGCGATGGCCATGCGCGCCGCCTTTGCCGTGCTTGCCGAACGCTATAGCGGGTAACGCCCCAGCAGGGCCGGCAGATCGCTCATATCGTCGAAGACGGCGGCGACGCCGATGGCGCGCAGCGCGCCCGCGTGACCGTCGCGGATATGACTGCCGCCGGTGAAACCAAGCGTTGTCATCCCGGCCGCCACTGCCGCCTGCGCGCCGGGCAGGCTGTCCTCGATCACGACGCAATCCGCCGGCGCCGCATGCATCATGCCGGCGGCATGCAAGAACAGGTCCGGCGCCGGTTTGCCGCGCTTCACCATGGCGGCGCTGAACAAAGTCGCATCGGCGAAATGGCCGATCAGGCCGGCGGTTTCCAGTGACCGGCGGATCCGCGCCGACGACGAGGACGAAGCGACGCAGCGCGGTCCGGTGTGCCGGTCGAGAACATCGCCGATGCCGGGAATGGCTTGCAGGTCGCGGTCGAGCACGTCATTGGCCCGCGCCCGGCAGGCAATCGCGAAACCGTCGGGCAACGCGTGGCCAAGGTCGCTTTCGACAACCGCCATCAAGCTGGGCATGGACATGCCGGTGAACCGTTCGATGGCGCTGTCCGCGTCGATCGGATAGCCGCAGGCGGTTAATTGGTCGGCCAGGACCCGGTTGAACAGAACCTCGCTGTCCACCAGCACACCGTCGCAGTCGAAAATAACCAGGATCATGGCGGGCTGCCCATGTTGCGCAAATCCGCTCGACCGCGCGGTGTCAGGCAGGCGTTCTGGTGGATGTTCATTCGGTCCTGCTTCGTGAGCTTCTGTTTTTGCGAACGTCAGCTTCTCTGACAAGGATCGAATGAACAACGTCCTGGGACATCACATCTAGGGTAAATCTTTATGGGGCTGACCCAGATAATGCCAAAAAGGCGTTATCA
>PTKA01000322.1 GCA_002937525.1 Alphaproteobacteria bacterium MarineAlpha10_Bin3 | reverse complement strand
TGTCGCTAAGGGCGATGCCCGGCAGGCGCGGCGTCGATCCCCACCATTGCATATCCAGGCTGGCCCAGAACGAACCCGCGACGAAAGCGGCCAACGTGACCACCATGCGCACGCTGCCGCCACCGACGCTAAACAGCGTCCCCGACCCGCAGCCGCCGCCAAGCTGCATGCCCAGCCCGAACAGGAACGCGCCGGCGGCAACCTGCGCGCCGACCGGCGCAATGGCGCCCGAAACCGGGTTGCCGAACACGGTTCCCTCGGCCAGCGCCGGCGCGAAAAGCACGCTCGCCACGGCCAGCATGAGCAGCTGCGCCTGCACGCCGGACACATCGCGCGCAACAAACATCCGGCGGTAAGCGGCGGTAAAACCGAATGCCGCGTGATACAGCACGAACCCCATGGCCGTGCCGATCGCGAACAAGGCCGGCAAGCGCCAGCCTTCCGGCGCGATCATGAAGGACATTGCGCCAAGCAGAACCACGCCGGCTGCAACGACCCGGTATTGCACGGCACCTGGCGACGGGCCGCCCGTGGTCACCGACATGGTGTTAACCGCCGGTCGCCTGCACCGCGATGCGGCGCCAGATCGCGTCCAGTTCTTTGGCCATCTTGGTCAGATCCGCGTTGTCATAGAGTGCAAATATGGCGCTTGGTTCGCGGTAAGTGAGGGGCGCGGTGCCGTCGCTGTTTTCGGTGACATAAAATCGCAATGGCGCTTCGATGCCCGATGCAACGCTGGCCTTCAACATACGCACCGCAAAATCGTTGCGGTAAACGCCGATGACAAGGTTGCCCAGAATCTCGATGCCACGGCCGGCGCCGCCGCCGCTGGCGCTGGCCCGCGCCACGACATACATCTTGTTGGCTTGGACCGCCGCTTCCAGCTTCTTGCGCAGGCCTGCGAAACTCGATTTGGTTTTTATGACTTGGGTGCCGGGAAGGGGCGTTGCATTGGCCGCCTCGGCCGATGGCGGTGCCAGCACGAACATCAGCGCCAGAAATACAATGCCGGCGGCGGCCCTGGGAAACGAAAACCTGTCAGACATGAACCGATCTTTCCTCGAACTGAAACATGGGATAGACCTATTCTACGGGCTCCGGGCCGCATTGCCGCCGGCGTTCAACAAGATGTGAGAGAATGCTACCAGCCAAACCGGGGCAGGACATAGGTTGGCGCTTGCCCTTCGCTTCGGCATAGCGCGTCAAGACGCTCCTTATCGATGCATCCCTCTTCGTTGGCGGCCAGTTCCCTGGCGTGGATGCCGCCGGCGATCAGCACCGAATCGATCCCGGCCCGATTGGCGCCGCCGATATCGTGATGCAGGGAATCGCCAATCGCGACCGCCGGACCGCAATCCGGTTCCAGCGAAAAACATGTCCGGTACACCGGCGCGTGTGGCTTGCCGCGATAATCGACCCGGCCGCCAAGCTCTTCATAACGGCGCGCGGTTGTTCCCGGGCAGATCGCCAGGCCGCCATCGGGCGCGACGCTGACGAAATCCGGATTGGCGCAAATCATCGGCAGATCGCGGGCCGCCGCTTCGCGCAGGATTGCATCGTAGACGCGAACGTCGGGAAGGCCGCTCTGGGTGCCGATATTGAGGATGAAATCGGCCTCGGCCACCGCATCCACCTCGATCAGGTCGAGGTCCTCGAAGAGCCGCTTATCGTTGTCCCAGGTGAACAGGAAGCAGCGGCGGCCCAAGGCGGCGTAGAACGGATCGCTGCGCGACGATAGCGCCCGCCACACTTCCTCGCCGGAGGTAACGCAGTGATCGTAGCAGCTTGCATCGAACCCCATCGCCGCCATGCGCTGCGTCGTGACGGCGATGCGTTTGGAGGAATTCGACAGGATGACGATCTTCTTGCCCGCTTCGCGCAGCGCGCGCAGCGTTTTGGCCGCGCCGTCATGCGCGGTTTCGCCGTTGTGGAGAACGCCCCACTGGTCGACCAAAAACAAGCCATAGTGGTCGGCAATCGCCGACAGCCCTTCGATAGATTTGACCGTCATGCGGAAGGCGGCATGTCTTCGACGTAGGCCGGCGGCGGATCCTTGCTCATACGCGGCTCGCCGAACAGATATCCCTGACCGAAATCGATATTATGTTCGAGCAGTTCCACCAGCATCTTCTCGGTTTCGATTTTTTCGGCAATCAGGTCGATGCCGGCATCGTCCATGGTTTGCTTCAAGGCGGCGATCCCGCCCAGCGCCGCATCGTCGATCACGCTTTGCAACAAGCGGCCGCCATCGATTTTTACGAATTGCACGCCCAGCCCGCTCAGCCCGCGCAGATTAAAGCGCAGATCGGTCACCTGATCCACGGAAAAGCGGTAACCGGCTTTGGCCAGCAGCCGCAGATCGGCGGTGACGTCGGCGGGCAGTTCGCTCAAATCGCGTTGCGACAGCTCCAGTACCAGGCACGGCGCCAGATCGGGGCAGCTTTCAAGGTAGAGGATGAATTCCGGAAAAAAGTCCCGGTCGGCGATGGTGTGCGGCGATATGTTGCAGAAAAAGGAGGTCGTATAATCATGCCGCTGGGTCTTGCGCAGCAATTGTACACAGCGGAACAAAAGCATGTTGTCGATCGCCGTGATCAATCCGTTATCCGTGGCGAGATCGATATATTGTTCGGGCAGAATCATCGTGCCGTCGGCGGTCCGTATGCGGCTGAAACACTCGTAATAGCGGTGCTTGCGCTGCGGCAGGCTGACGATCGGCTGGGGATACAGATCGATCCGGTCCTGGCGCAAGCCGTCGCGGACGATATCCAGGATGGCGCTTTCATCGAGCGCATGGGCGGTACGGAATTTCTCCGCCGTTACGGTCGCCAATTCGACCGCCGCGGCCGACCGTTCCGCGACGGGCAGTTCCGGCGCCATGATGCGGGTGCGGGCGTCGGCATCGGAGCCTTGATCGGAATATAGCTGCTCGACCAGCGAATGCAGGACCTTGACCTCGGCCGCGACCTCACGAAGCCCCATGCCATCGGGTTCGGGTCCCATATGGCCGGCCCGTTCCAGCGCTTCATAGATCTGCCGCACTTCGTTGCGCGCGTAGCTCAGATCGTCCTTGTTCTGTTTATAGGCCTTGCGCAATATGCCCATACGCCGGATCAGGCGCCGGGTCGATCCGCGCCGGTTGGTAATTTCATGGATCAACCCACAGCCAAGCAATAGCGCCAGACCAAAAATTCCCCCGGTCCAGACATCGACATCGCCCGCCAGCCGGGGCAGCGCCAGGCCGCCGAACACGGCAGCGCCTGTATAAAGGGCGGCTATGACGCAATGCCACACGGTAGACACAAATTCCGCCTTTCGTCACCCCGTCACAAATAG
>PTKA01000321.1 GCA_002937525.1 Alphaproteobacteria bacterium MarineAlpha10_Bin3 | reverse complement strand
GATCTGGCGTCGCTCGAACTCGGCGATATCGTCTATCTGGACGGCACGATCTATACCGGCCGCGAAGGCGTGTATCAGCGCTATCTTGGCGATGGTATCGAGCCGCCGGTGCCGCTGGCCGAAATTTCCAACGTGAACTTCCACTGTTCGCCGGCGGCGTCGGTGAACCCGGATGGCAGCTACAATGTGGGCGCGGTGACGGCGACGGCGAGCTTCCGGTTTTCCAAATGGCTCGACCAGTGGTTCGCCCGTTCCGGCTGCAAGATGATCATCGGCAAGGGCGGCATGTCGAGCGCCGATTACCGCGATAAACTGGTGCCCAACGGCGCGGTCTATCTGACCACGGTCGGCTATGGCACCGGCGCATTGCTGGGCCGGGCGATCAAGCGCGTGGTCGCTGCGCATTGGCTGAAAGAGCTTGGCATCGCCCAGGCGATGTGGGTCTTCGAGGTGGAAAAATTCGGGCCCCTGATCGTCGAAAGCGACCTCGACGGCAACAGCCTGTTCGAACAGCAGGCCGCCCTGGTGAACCGGAATGTCGACGCCATGTATGCCGGCCTCAAGCCGCCGGCCCTGGCGCGCTACGGCGAAACCACCAACCGCAAGGACGAGGTGGTGTAGGCGGCTTATTTAACCGTTTCGCGTTCCAGGATCTGCGCAACCCAGGCATTGACGCTTTCACCGGCAGTTGCGGCGGCGCTATGGACGCGCCGGTGCAGGTCTGGCGTGGTCCTGATTATGAACTGTCCCGAAAAGGACTTTCCGGGTTTCACGCCTTCGCTCGCACAAAATTCAAGATAGTCGTCAACCGAGTCCTCGAAGGCCCGTTGCAGCTCGGGGATGGAGTCGGCCTCGAATGTAACCACGTCGCGAATGCCGATGATTTCCCCGTGCAGGACATCGTCCGCGACCTCGATGGTGGCGGTATATCCCTTATATTCTTTCATGGTTTTATACCTGCCTGGTTGAGGAATCGTCGCATGCTCCTGACCGCACCCTTGCCGGTTACTTTCTTTGGGTGCGGGCGGTGAAACACGGCCAGCGATCCATTGAGCGCTATTCTCACGCGCGACCCGCGACCCTCGCTTATCTTCGCACCGCAAGATTGGAGCATGTTTTCAATATCCGACCACCTGATATCAGCCCGTTCCGGATGTTCGAAAATAGCCCGAACTGTACGGCGCTGCCGGTTATTCATTGAGAAATGATAATATTTTAAGATATCAATACAAGCGAAAAAAGAGGCCGGCGCATCGGCACCGGCCCCCTTCGTTTCGATGCTGGCGCGGTTAGCCGTGCCAGTGGAACTCCTGCGGTTTGCGCTCCGCAGTCGGCAGCAGCTTGACGTTGACCAGCGCCGGGCCGTCGAAGGCCATGGCGTCGTCCAGCGCCTTGCGCAAATCCTTCGGGTCGGTGACGAAAACGCCCTTGCCGCCGAACGCTTCCATCATCTTGTCGTAGCGCGCATCGACCGAAAGCACATGCGGCGCTGCCGACCCGTCGGTCGGATAGACTTCGACGCCCTTGCCGATGCCGCCATTGTTCAGCACCACGATCTTGACCGGCAGGCCAAGGCGGCAGACCGTTTCCATCTCCATGCCGGAAAAACCGATGGCCGAGTCGCCCGATACCGAAATCGTCGGCTTGTCGGGATGCACGACGGCGGCGGCGACGACAAACCCCATGCCGATGCCCATGGTGCCGTAACTGCCGGCGTCCAGCCGGTGGCGCGGCTTGGCGTTGGGCAACTGGGTGCGGCCGATATCCATCGTGTTGGCGCCTTCGCCGATGATGATGGCGTTGTCGCCGGCCCATTCGCGGATATCCTTCAAGGCCCGGTAATAGTTGAACGGCGACGAATCATCGTCGATTTGCGGCTGGATGGTGGCCGCGTTGGCGGCGGCTTTTTTCGCCAGGGCGACGCGCCACGGCGTGTCCTTGGGATAGAACCACTGGCGGCCATCCAGTGCCGCGTTGCACTGGCCCATCACCGCCTTGCCGTCGCCGACCATGGCGACCGCGGCGGCGACGTTCTGATGCATCGCTTCGGCGGCGATATCGAGCTGGATGATCTTCACGTTTTCGCTGAACCGGGGCTTCTGCCCGAAATGCATGATCCAGTTGAGGCGCGCGCCCATCAGGAAGATGACGTCGGCTTCCTTCAACGCAAGACTGCGCGCCGCACCCACCGACAGCGGGTGCCCGTCATCCATCACGCCCTTGCCCATCGGCGAGGCGAGGAAGGGAATCTGGGTGCGTTCGATGAAGGCGCGGACTTCGTCCTCGGCGTGCGAATAGGCCATGCCCTTGCCGACGATGACCAGTGGCCGTTCCGCCGATTCCAGCAGTTCGAGCGCGGCGTCGATATATTCCGGCATCGTCTGGGTGCGCGGCGGGTCGGGGATGGTCGCCATTTCCTGCACGTCGGATTCTTCGACCTCGCCCTGGATGATGTCGTCGGGCATGTCGAGATAGACCGGGCCCGGCCGGCCATAGATCGAGAACCGGACCGCCTGTTCGACATAGAACGGAATGCGTTCCACCAATTCGACATCATGGGCGTATTTGCAATAGGGTGCGGCCAGTTCGGTCTGGCGTTCTTCCTGGAACGCGCCCATGCCGTTTTGATAGATCGGCGATGCGCCGCCGATCAGAATCATCGGCCAGAAATTTTCCTTGGCATTGGCGAGACCAGCGAAACCATGGATGACGCCGGGACCCGATACAGTCAGACAAGCGCCCGGCCGTCCGGTCATGTAGCCGACGGCCTGGGCGGCATAGGATGCCGTCTGTTCGTTGCGCATACCGATAAACTGGATGCCGACTTCCTGCGCGGCGGCGGCGATTGGCTGCACCGGGAATCCGACGATTCCGAACATGAATTCCACGCCCTGTTGCTTGAGGGACCGTGCCATCAACATCGCACCTGTTACCTTAGCCATCCTTGTCTCCATGAAATTTTGTCGCGCTTTGCATCCTGGTGAGCTTCGACCTTAACTTTTTTCACCGGCAACGGAAGCCCTAGTTTGCACTTTCCGACGCCAATGCCGCCCGGCGCAGCGCGTCCGGCGTAAAGGGCAGGCGGCGCAACCGCAGTCCCGTGGCGCGGTACAGCGCATTGGCGATGGCGCCGGCGGCGGGCCCCGAACTGGCTTCGCCGGCACCAAGGTAAGGGTCGCCCGGCCGCTCTATCACGATGGTTTCGATGGCCGGGATATTGCCAAAGCGCAGGATCGGGTAGCTATCCCAGTCGCGGCTAATGACGCCGTCGCGCTCGAACTCGACCGCTTCGTACAGGGTCCAGCTAGCGGCCTGCAATACGCCGCCTTCCATCTGGGCGGCGAGGCTGTCGGGATCGACGACCTG
>PTKA01000320.1 GCA_002937525.1 Alphaproteobacteria bacterium MarineAlpha10_Bin3 | reverse complement strand
GGTCCGCGACGGCCTGGCCGGGGCGGCTGAAATCGCGCGGCTGCTGGGCCAGGCCGAACTTGAATTACCCGATGACGTGGCGGCGGCGCGCCGGGCGCTTGGTCCCCACGATGCGCTCATGGAACATCTTGGCAAGGCGCTGGCGGCCGATCCGCCGTTGCTCGCGCGCGACGGCGGCTTTATCGCCGAGGACTATACAGCGGAGCTGGACGAATTCCGGCAGTTGCGCGACGAAGGCAAGCGTCTGATCGACAATCTTCAGGCCCGCTATCGAACCGACACCGGGATCGAGAGCCTGAAAATCAAGCACAACAACGTGCTGGGCACCTTCATCGAAGTAACGCCGCGCCACGCGGAAAGGATGGGCGAGCCCTTCATCCACCGCCAGACCCTGGCCAGCGCCGCGCGCTATTCGACGGTTGAGCTGGCGGAACTGGCCGGCGATATCGCCGAGTCGGCGGCCAAGGCGCTGGCGGTCGAATTGCATTTGTTCGACGAATTGACCGGCGCGGTCATGGCGCAGGCCGATGCCCTGGCGCGAACGGCGGAAGGACTGGCCGCGCTGGATGTCGCCACCGCGCTGGCCGATCTGGCGCAGGCGCAGCATTACTGCCGGCCGGTGGTCGAGGACGGCGCCGCCTTCGATATCAAGGGCGGCCGCCACCCGGTGGTCGAGGCCGCGCTGGACGGCCGCGAATTCATGCCCAACGATTGCAACCTTGCGGGACCGAGCCGGCTGTGGCTGCTGACCGGGCCGAACATGGCCGGAAAAAGCACCTTCCTGCGGCAGAATGCGCTGATCGCGATCCTGGCCCAGATGGGCTCCTATGTCCCGGCGGATTCGGCCCGGATCGGCGTCCTCGACCGGCTTTACAGCCGGGTTGGCGCGGCCGACGATCTGGCCCGCGGCCGCTCCACCTTCATGGTCGAGATGGTCGAGACGGCGGCGATCCTGAATCAGGCGGGTCCGCGCTCGCTGGTCATCCTGGATGAGATCGGCCGCGGCACCGCGACCCATGACGGGCTGGCCATCGCCTGGGCCTGCGTCGAACATCTGCATGACGTGAACCGCTGCCGGGCGCTATTCGCCACCCATTATCACGAACTGACCGGGCTGACCGGCCGGCTCGACGCGCTGTCCCCCCAAACCATGCAAGTGAAGGAATGGGACGGCGACGTGGTCTTCCTGCATACGGTCGGGCCGGGTGCGGCGGACCGGTCCTATGGCATTCACGTCGCCAAGCTGGCCGGCCTGCCCAAGACGGTAACCGACCGGGCGGCGCAGGTCCTGGCCGAAGTGGAGGCGGGCGAACAGTCCGGCGCCATCGCCCGGCTGGCCGACGATCTGCCGCTTTTCAACGTCGCCTCGAAGCCGGCGCCGGCGCGCGAATCGCGGGTCGAGGCGGCGCTGGCGCAAGCCGACCCGGATTCATTGAGCCCGCGCGACGCGCTGGAATTGATATACCGGCTGCGCGGCTTGTTGAATTCCGGGCATTAAAGGCCTATCCAAGATTTTGTCATGAAGACGCTGCGCGGAAAACGAAAGATCATCGACCGCCTCGCCTTGAGCGAAGCGGCACGGGCGTTGCTCGACCTTGGCGAGGCGGAGCGGCCAGCCGCGCTGCTGGCCTGTTACCGCGAAGCGCTGGAAGCCGGCAAGGCAGCGGTCCGCCGCCGTTTCGAGAAGAACCAGAATGGCGAGCTGGCGGTGCTGGGCAATTGCCATCTGATCGACCAGATCATCCGCGTCATGTACGACGTTGCCGCCGACGGCCTCTACCCCGCCGCCAACCCGACATCGGGCGAACAGGTTTGCATCGTCGCCTATGGCGGCTATGGGCGCGGCGAGCTGGCACCGGAATCCGACATCGACCTGCTGTTCGTGCTGCCCTACAAGCAGACCCCGCGCGGCGAGCAGATCATCGAGCATATTCTCTACATGCTGTGGGATCTTGGTCTCAAGGTCGGCCATGCGACCCGCTCGCTCGATGAATGCGTAAGGCTGTCGAAATCCGACCTCACGATCCGCACCGGGCTGTTGGAATGCCGCTATGTCTGGGGTGAACAAAGCCTATATATGGAGTTGCGGCGGCGCTTCTGGAAAGAGGTGGTGGCGGGAAGCGAGCGCAACTTCGTCGAAGCCAAGCTGCAGGAACGCGATGCACGCCATAAACAGATGGGCGACACCCGCTATGTGCTGGAGCCCAATATCAAGGAAGGCAAGGGCGGCATCCGCGATTTGCAGACGCTGTTCTGGATCGCCAAATACCTCTACCGGGTCGACGATATAGCGTCCCTGGTCGAGCAGGGCGTCTTCACCGCCAGGGAAGTCGCCCAGTTCGAGAAGTCCCAGGCCTATCTGTGGTCTGTGCGGTGCCACCTGCATTACCTCGCCGGCCGGCCCGAAGAGCGCCTGACCTTCGACGTTCAGCCGGAGTTGGCCGCCCGCATGGGCTACGCCGACCGGCAGGGCGTGTTGGGGGTGGAACGCTTCATGCGGCACTATTTTCTGGTCGCCAAGGATGTCGGCGATCTGACCCGCATCTTCTGCGCCGCCCTGGAAGCCCAACAGAAGCGGCGGCGCTTCGCCCTGCCGCGCTTCTCGTTCCGGCACCGCGACATTGAGGGGTTCCCGATCGCCGCCGGGCGGCTGAATGTCGCCTCGGACGAACATTTCGAGGAAAATCCGATCGATATGCTGCGCCTGTTCGAGGTCACGCAGCGCACCGGATTCGACATTCATCCGCTGGCGTTACAGACGATCACGCGCAACCTGCACCGGATCGGCGCGGCACTGCGCAAGGATCCGGCGGCGACGGCGATTTTCATGCGCATCCTGACCGCCAAAAGCGACGCGGAAATCACCTTGCGGCGGATGAACGAAGCCGGCGTGCTGGGCCGGTTCCTGCCCGATTTCGGCCGCGTCGTGGCGCAGATGCAATACGACATGTACCACGTCTACACGACCGACGAGCACACCATCCGCGCCATCGGCATCCTTGGCCAGATTGAGCGCGGCGAACTGAAGGACGAACTGCCGACGTCGAGCGAGGTGATCGACAAGGTTCAGTCGCGCGCGGTTCTGTATATGGCGGTCCTGCTGCACGATATCGCCAAGGGACGCGGCGGCGATCATTCGGTCCTGGGGGAAAAAGTGGCCAAGCGGCTGTGTCCGCATTTCGGCTTCACGCCGGCGCAGACGGAAACCGTCGCCTGGCTGGTCCGCCATCATCTGGCAATGAGCCACACCGCCTTCAAGCGGGATCTCGACGACCCCAAAACGATCCTCGATTTCGTCGATCTGGTGCAGTCGCCGGAACGGTTGCGGCTGCTGCTCTGCCTCACCGCCTGCGACATTCGCGCGGT
>PTKA01000032.1 GCA_002937525.1 Alphaproteobacteria bacterium MarineAlpha10_Bin3 | reverse complement strand
ATTCCGCGGCCTTGTGGCCGAAACGAGCGCCCGCTCCACCAAGCGGCCGCTGGAAAAACAGATCGTGATTGGCCGCGGGGCCGATATGCGAACCTTGCTTGTGCGCGTAGGCGCTGTTCGCGCCGACGATGAAATCACCGGGTTCGTGGTCACTTTCGACGATGTGTCCGATCTGTTGTCGGCCCAGAGAAAGGCCGCCTGGGCCGATGTGGCGCGGCGCATCGCGCATGAAATCAAGAATCCGCTGACCCCCATCCAACTGTCCGCCGAGCGGCTCCGGCGGCGCTATCTTAAGCAGGTCGTGGACGATCGGCAGATCTTTCAATCCTGTATCGATACGATCATCCGGCAGGTTGAGAGTATCGGGCAGATGGTCGACGAATTTTCCCAGTTTGCACGGATGCCGTCGCCGGTTTTCCGGCGCGAAAATTTGAGCGATCTGTGCCGCCAGGCGGTGTTCCTGCATCGCGGCTCGCATACGCATATAGTCTATGACGTGGCAATCCCCGATCCCGCTTTGTATGCGTCTTGCGACGGGCGCCAGATCAGCCAGTCCATCACCAACCTGCTGCTGAACGCCGCCGACGCCATTGAAGGCCGGCTTGGCGACGATTTGCCGGTCGGCCGCATCGCGCTGCGCTTGCGCACCGATGGCGGCGAGATCACTATTGTTGTCGAGGATAACGGGGTCGGTCTACCGGTGCATGACCGCGACAGTCTGACCGAACCCTATGTGACGTCGCGAGAGGCGGGAACCGGGCTTGGCCTGGCTATTGTCAGGAAGATCATGGAGGATCATAAAGGACGATTGCTACTGGAAGACGCCGAAAATGGTGGCGCACGGGTCAGCCTCGTTCTACCCGAGCGGGCGGTAGAGAACGACCCCGCCGTGCCGCAAGAGGGGGAGCGAGGCCAAATTTATGGCGCATGATATTCTAATCGTCGACGACGAAGACGACATCCGCGATCTGATAGCTGGAATTCTGGATGACGAGGGCTTCGAGACCAGGCAGGCCGCCACCAGCGCGCAGGCGTTTGCGGCGATTGCGGCGCGCCAGCCCAGCCTTGTCATCCTCGATGTCTGGTTGCGCGACAGTGAACATGACGGCCTTCAGATGCTGGAAATCATTCGCCGCGAACATCCGGCCCAGCAGGTCATCATGATTAGCGGTCATGGAAACTTCGACATGGCGGTCTCGGCGACGAAAATGGGTGCCTATGATTTCATTTCCAAGCCGTTCAAGACCGATGTCCTGCTGCATACGATCTCACGGGCGATCGAGGAAACCCGGTTGCGCCTGGAAAACACCGAATTGCAGGCCCGCGCGGTCGACCGGTTCGACGACCTGATCGGCGATTCACCGGCGATCTCTCAACTCCGTCAGACGGTCGAACGGGTCGCGCCGACCGATAGCCGGGTCCTGCTGACCGGACCGTCGGGGGTGGGAAAGGGCGTGGTCGCTCGCATGCTGCATCGCCTGTCGGCGCGCAAGGACAGCCGTTTCGTAATCCTGAACTGCGCCGGCCTGCAACCCGACCGGCTCGAAGTAGCCTTATTCGGGGCCGAGGCCAAGGGCGGCGGCAGGCGCCAGATCGGCGTGCTGGAGGCGGCGCATCGCGGCACCTTGCTACTCGATGAAGTCGCCGACATGCCGCTCGAAACCCAGGGTAAAATCACCCGCGTCCTGCAAAGCAAGCATTTCGAACGGCTTGGCGGCAACAACGATGTCGAAGTCGATGTCCGGGTGCTGGCGACAACCAATCACGATATCCAGGCTGAAATTGCCGCCGGCCGATTCCGCGAGGACCTGTTCTACCGTTTGAACGTCGTACCGTTGGCCGTGCCGCCGCTGGCCGCGCGGCGTCGGGATATCCCGGTACTTGCCGACCATCTGATTGAACGGCTCTGCCGCGCCAAGGGTCATTCGACTTGCCGCTTGACCGACGACGCGCGGGCGGCGCTGCAAGCCTATGGGTGGCCCGGCAATGTGTGGGAGCTTGTCAACGTGCTCGAACGCCTGCTGCTGAACGCCAATTCCAGTGTCGAGATTGACTCGGAGGCGGTATCGCAGGCGATCGGCCAGGACGCGCCCGCCGTCATCCGCTGGGACATGGCGTCCGAAGTCATGAACCAGCCCTTGCGCGACGCCCGCGAAGCCTTCGAGCGGGAGTACCTCAAATTTCACCTGACCAGGTTCAGCGGCAATATCAGCAGGACCGCCAAATTTGTTGGAATGGACCGCGCGGCACTGCACCGGAAGCTCAAATTGCTTGGCGTGCAGAACGCCATCCAGGCGCAGAAATTAAGCGCCTGACGGTGAAGGCCGCCTCGTCATGAAAGTCATAATTTGTGGGGCTGGACAGGTCGGTTTCAACATCGCGCGTTATCTTTCGCAGGAAAATAACGACGTTTCGGTGATCGATCAGTCGCCGGAATTGATCGGCATGATCAATGATTCACTCGATGTCCAAGCCTTCGTTGGTCACGCTTCGCACCCCGACGTGCTGGAACGGGCGGGCGCCGCCGAAGCCGACATGTTGATCGCCGTCACGCTTGCCGACGAAGTGAACATGGTGGCCTGCCAGGTGGCGCATTCCCTGTTTAACCTGCCGACGAAGATTGCGCGGGTGCGCGAACACAGTTATCTCAATCCCGTATGGGCCGATTTGTTCAGCCGCGACAACATGCCCATCGACGTGATTATCTCGCCGGAAATAGAAGTCGCGCAGGCGATCAGGCGCCGTCTGGTGGTGCCGGGGACGCTCGATATGATCCCGCTCGCGGATGACAAGGTTCGGGTTATCGGTGTGCGTTGCGAGGAAATCTGCCCCGTCATCAACACGCCGCTGCGCCAGCTCACCGAACTGTTTCCCGAACTCAGTATCACGGTGGTCTGCATCATTCGCGACGATACGCCGTTCATTCCAAAATCGAACGATCAGATGCTGCCAGGAGACGAGGTCTATTTCATCGCCGATAGCGAACATGTGGTACGGGCGCTTGCCGTATTCGGGCATGAGGAAGAAGAAGCGCATCGCATCATTATCATCGGCGGCGGCAATATCGGCTTGAACCTGGCGCGCGAAATCGAGGAACAGGATGGCGTCACCGCCCGCCTGATCGAAATTGACCGTGCGCGCGCCCGTTTCGTCGCCGAAGCCTTACCGTCCACCAACATCATCCTTGGCGACGCGCTCGACGCCGAGATACTCGACGAGGCGGGCGTCGCCAACACCGATACGGTGATTGCCGTCACCGATGACGATGAAACCAATATTCTGTCTTCCCTTTTGGCCAAGCGTTACGGGGTGGCGCGCGCGGTGACGCTGATCAACAGCACGGCTTATGCACCGCTGATCACCACCTTGGGTATCGATGTCGCCGTCAGCCCGCGGGCGATTACCGTCTCGACGATTTTGCAGCATGTGCGGCGCGGCCGGATACGGTCGGTCCATTCGCTGGCCGATGGGTTCGCGGAAATCATCGAGGCCGAAGCCCTGGAAACATCGCCCTTCGTCGGCACTGCGCTCGGCGACGTAAAGCTGCCCCCCGATGTGATTATCGGCGCCCTGGTGCGCGGCGACGAAGTGATCGTCCCGCGCGGCGACACGGTCATCGAAAACCACGACATCGTTATCTTGCTGGCAGCCTCGAAATCGGTCAAGAAGGTCGAGAAACTGTTTTCCGTCGAGCTGGAATTTTTTTAGCCCAAATCCCGTGCGAACCGTTTTCGTTCGCGGCAGTGAAGGTGCATGACGTCGAAGGAGTATTCATTGGCCCGTTACGCTTATGTCGACGGCCGCTATGTGCCGCATTGCGAGGGTGTTGTTGGCATCGAGGACCGGGGTTTTCAATTTGCCGACGGCATTTACGAGGTCGCGTCGATTATCGGCGGCGCGATGGTCGATGGCCCGGGGCACCTCGACCGGATGGAACGCTCGCTGGCGGCGCTCGATATCGCGCCGCCGGTGTCGCGCCGGGTGCTGGAACTCATCATGCGCGAGTTGATCGCCCGCAACGCGGTGGTTGACGGTTTTCTATATCTGCAAATCACCCGCGGCGTGGCACCGCGCGACCATAAATATCCAACCGGCATCCGCCCGACCTTGGTGCTGTCGACCAAACGGGTCGATTTTCTCAATCAGGCCAAGCTGGCCGAGGGCGTGAAGGCGATCACCATTCCCGATATTCGCTGGGCGCGATGCGATATCAAGACCATCTCGCTGCTGCCCAACTGCATGGGCAAGACACGGGCCGCCGCCGCCGGCGCCTATGAGGCGCTGCAAGTCGACGCGGCCGGCTATATCACCGAGGGAACGTCCAGCAACGCGTGGATCGTCACCCAGGACAACCGCTTGCTGACCCGGGCGCTGTCCAGCGATATTCTGCGCGGCGTCACCCGCGACCGGCTGATCGGGATCGCCGCCGAGGAAGGGATCGCGGTGGTGGAGGAGGCGTTTAGCGTCGAGGCGGCGAAAGCCGCGCGCGAGGCGTTCGTGACCAGCGCGACGTCGTTCCTCACGCCCGTCGTGCAGATCGACGACAGGGTCATCGCCGATGGCGCGCCGGGACCGCTGTCGCGGCGCTTGCAGGGCTGGTACCTTGACTATTGCGCCGGGTTGCGCGCGCGCGCGTGAGCGTAGCCCGGCCAAAAGCCCTGATCTTCGACTGGGATAACACGCTGGTCGATACCTGGCCGGTTATTCACGCCGCTTTGTTCGAGACCTTCACTGCCATGGGGCAGACGCCCTGGACCCTGGCGGAGACCAGATTGCGGGTCCGGCTGTCGATGCGGGAGAGTTTCCCCATTCTGTTCGGCGATCGCTGGACGGCGGCGCGCGAGATTTTTTACGAAGCCTATGAGCGCGTGCATCTTGACAGATTGGTTGCCTGCGAGGGGGCCGGCGCGGTGTTGTCGGGGCTGCACAACGCCGGATTCTATCTTGCCGTCATTAGCAATAAGACCGGCCGTTACCTGCGCGCCGAGGCGCTGCATTTGGGTTGGGACGGCTATTTCGGCCAGGTGATCGGGGCCGGCGATGCGCCGCGCGACAAGCCGGCGCCCGATCCGGTCTCCCTGGCCCTAGAAGGCAGCGGGGT
Organism: Alphaproteobacteria bacterium MarineAlpha10_Bin3; assembly: GCA_002937525.1. Classification (GTDB taxonomy): domain Bacteria; phylum Pseudomonadota; class Alphaproteobacteria; order UBA8366; genus MarineAlpha4-Bin1. Next base: position 4,031 of record PTKA01000032.1, on the reverse strand, counting down.
TGCCGCCGGCGGGCAAGTCTGGATGGTTGGCGATTCCGGCGTCGATATGGAAATCGCGCACGCCACCGGCCTGGTGCCGGTTCTTTTGCGCGGCGGCACCCCGGCGGCGGGTGAATTCGACGCCTACCCCCCGAGCCTGCATGTGGCTGATTGCCGGGGACTGCTGGACATGGTCAAAGACTTGTAATTTGTCCTTTGAATAGACGCTATAAATTGCGGTATCGTGTCACGGTCCTGGTTTTTCGACATTCGTAATCGTGGAAGCCAAGACGATTCTGGATTCGCTCGATAGGGATCCCAACAACAAAATAACGGGGCATAAAATGGCATCGGAAAAATCGCAAAACGTACAGGATGTATTCTTAAACCACGTCCGCAAGAACAAGCTGCCGGTAACCGTATTTCTCGTAAATGGCGTCAAGCTGCAAGGGATCATCACCTGGTTTGACAATTTTTGCGTATTGCTGCGCCGCGAAGCCCATTCCCAACTGGTCTACAAACACGCCATCTCGACGGTCATGCCGGCACAGCCCGTGCAGCTGTTCGACCCCACCGACGCGAATGAACAACAAGCGAATGAACAAGAAGAAGAATAAGGCCTTGGCGGCGGCATCGTGCGGATAGAGTACACGGGTCGCGCGGTAATTCTTAATCCGGTTCTGCGCGACGGCCGCAACGCGGCGGCGCGGCTCGATGAATGCGAAGCGCTGGCGCGCGCCATTGAACTCAACGTCATCCACGGTGAGTCGGTTACGATTAAACGTCCGCGCCCGGCGACCTTGCTCGGCACCGGGCTGGTCGAGCGGTTTGCCGCGCTGGTCAAGGCGCTGGAAGCCGATGTCGTGGTGATTAACGCGGCGCTGACGCCGGTCCAGCAGCGCAATCTGGAACGCAGCCTGGAGACCAAGGTCATCGACCGTACCGGTCTGATCCTGGAGATATTCGGCGCCCGCGCCCGGACCCATGAAGGCGTGTTACAGGTCGAATTGGCGGCGCTGTCGTATCAACGCTCGCGTCTGGTTCGAAGCTGGACCCATCTGGAACGGCAGCGCGGTGGTTTCGGGTTCGTTGGCGGTCCCGGTGAAAGTCAGATCGAGATCGACCGCCGGCTGATCGATCAGCGCATCGCCAAACTGAAACGCCAGCTTGAGGAGGTGCGCCGGACCCGCGTGCTGCACCGCAAGGCGCGTCAGCGCGTGCCCTATCCCGTGGTCGCGCTGGTCGGTTACACGAATGCCGGAAAGTCGACCCTGTTCAACCGTCTGACCGGCGCCAACGTATTCGCCAAGAACGTGCTGTTCGCGACCCTGGACCCGACCATGCGCCGCATCGACCTGCCGTCCGGGCGGACGATCATCCTGTCCGACACGGTGGGGTTCATCTCCGCGTTGCCCACGACGCTGGTGGCGGCGTTCCGCGCCACCCTGGAGGAAGTGCGCGTCGCCGATATACTGGTCCATGTCCGCGATATCGCGCATGCGGATACCGAGATGCAGAAAAGCGATGTCGAAGCGGTGCTGGAAGAAATCGGCTTCGATGAACCGCCAGCCACTTTGGAGGTCCTGAACAAGATCGATCTGCTGGACCCGGTGGAACGCGATAGCGTTGTTGCGCGCGCCCGGCGCAACGGTTCGGAAATTGCGCTATCGGCGTTGACCGGCGAGGGCTGCGAGGCGTTTCTGGAGGCGATCGAACAACGGCTTTCCGAAAATAGCCGGATCCTCGAATTATCGGTCGACAGTGCCGACGGCGCGGCCATCGCCTGGCTGTATAGTCATGGCAAGGTGGTATCGCGGCGCGACGATGACCAGGGCACCGCCCATCTTTCGGTTGTCCTGGATAGCACCGATGAGGCCCGATTCAGGGGACGATTCCAAACTGGCGCAGGCCGGTACGGTTGACAGGTAGGCCGGGTAAATCTATAGCGCCTTCAGGAAAATTCGCCGGTGCCGCGATAGGCGGTGCCGGACATACTCAAGTCATTGGGAGCATCGAAAATGGCCATCAGACCCTTGCAGGACCGCGTGCTGGTAAAGCCGCTCGATTCGGAAGAGAAGACCGCCGGCGGGATTATAATTCCCGACACCGCGCAGGAAAAACCGCAGGAAGGCAAGATCATCGCCACCGGCCCCGGCAAGAAGACGGAGGACGGTACGGTTGTGCCGCTCGATGTCAAAAAGGGCGACCGGGTCCTGTTCGGTAAATGGTCTGGAACCGAGGTTCAGATCGATGGCGAGGACATGATGATCATGAATGAATCCGACATCATGGGCATAATCCGCTGACCCGGTTGATTGTTCCGAAATCACCTGTTTAGCGAGGCCGGATGACGCCGGACCTGGAACGCGTCGCGGCCTGTATCCGGGAGACCGCGGAAATCGATATCATGCCGCGGTTCCGAAAGCTGGCCAGGCATGAGGTGAGCGAAAAAAAGCCCGGCGACATCGTGACGATTGCCGACCGGGATGCCGAAGCGCGGCTGACCCGCATGCTGGTGGATTTGACTCCCGGCGCGCTGGTGGTTGGCGAAGAGGCAGCGCACGGCGATTCGGCGGTTTTGGACCGCCTCGACGATGACGGCCCGCTGTGGATTATCGATCCGGTCGATGGCACCGCTAATTTCGCCGCCGGCAAGCCGCTTTTCGCGGTCATGGTTGCCTTTGTCGTCGGTGGCGAGACCCGGGCGGGGTGGATCTACGATCCGGTCCGCGAGACGATGGCTATCGCGGTGCAGGGCGAAGGCGCGCAGATCGACGGGCGTCGGGTCCGCGTGCCCGAATTCAAGCCGGCCGGCCGGATGCGCGGCCGCGTCAATTTTGGTTCTTTCCCCGAGCTGCGGCGACCTGTGTTGCGGCAGCGCTTTCGCGACCGCTTTACGATCGAGAAAAGCCTGCGCTGCGTCGGGCAGGAATTTCTCGCGCTGGTCCAGGGGGATTTTGAGTTCCGGCTCTATAATCGGCTTTGGGCGTGGGATCATGCGCCGGGCGTATTGCTCCTCCGGGAGGCCGGGAGCCATGTCGCACGGGTCGACGATGCGCCCTACCGGCCAACCGAACGAACTCGCGCGCTGCTTTGTTCGGCAAGCCTGGGGCAATGGGACACCCTGTCGGATTTAATGCGGGCCGATTGAACTGCGGCGGGACGATGGTTACCCTGTAACGGAACCAGTGGACATCAGTGGACACCAGTGGATCGAAGGGGGTCGCAGGATGGCAAAAATTGCGTGGCTTGGGCTTGGCGTCATGGGATATCCGATGGCCGGTCATCTGAAGGCCGGCGGCCATGACGTCACGGTCTATAACCGGTCTGCCGCGCGCGCGGCGAAATGGCTGAAACAGCATGGCGGCAAGCGCGCCAAGACGCCGCGCGAAGCGGCCAAGGGGGCAGAGTTCGTCTTTTGTTGCGTCGGTAATGACGATGATCTGCGCGCTGTTGCGCTGGGCAAGGACGGCGCCTTCGCCGGGATGCGCAAGGGCACGATTTTTGTCGATAATACGACCGCGTCGGCCGATGTCGCCCGCGAGTTGGCGGCGGCGGCGCGCCGCCGAAGTGTCGGTTTCATCGATGCGCCGGTCTCCGGCGGGCAGGCGGGGGCGGAAGGCGGCATGCTCACCGTCATGTGCGGTGGTACCGCAAAGGACTTCAAGCGCGCCGCGCCGCTGATCGATTGTTTCGCCAAATCCGCCGTCCTGCTAGGCAAGACCGGCAGTGGGCAGTTGACCAAGATGGTCAATCAGCTTTGCATCGCCGGACTGGTTCAGGGTCTGGCCGAAGGGATTAATTTCGGCATGAAGGCCGGGCTGGACATGGAAAAAGTCATCGACGTGATCTCGAAGGGCGCGGCCCAGTCCTGGCAGATGGACAACCGGGCCGCGACCATGGTGCAAGGCGAGTTCGAGTTCGGCTTCGCCGTCGACTGGATGCGCAAGGATCTTCGTATCTGTATCGAGGAAGCCAACCGCAGCGGTGCGCGCCTGCCGGTGGCGGCGTTGGTCGATCAGTTCTATGCGCTAGTGCAGCAGCGCGGCGGC
>PTKA01000319.1 GCA_002937525.1 Alphaproteobacteria bacterium MarineAlpha10_Bin3 | reverse complement strand
CGATGCGGGGCATCGTTAAGCCGTTCCGACGCACTCCGACGGGCCGCATACGCGACCCGCAGGGCGGTTTTCCAATCGGCGGGACGCCGAAAGCATTATTATCGGCGGGACGCCGAAAGGCTTTCGGACAGCGTCGCGCACGTTTCGCGATGCCGACGCGTAATCGCGTCTTCAACGCGGTAATCGCCACAGCGCACGCGCCGCAGCCGAAAACCTCGGAAAACCGTCTCTATGGGTTCTTATTAGCGCTCCTTGGTATAACGCCGCGCGATCGGCAGGAAGCCTAGCCCCAGCTTTCGACCGCGCCTTTGCGGCGCACGTTCTTGGACTTGATCGCACCGGACAGGTCGGCGGCGACATCGGGCTTGTCGAAAAGATAACCCTGGCCATAAGCCACGCCGCATTCAATCAGGAATTTTACGGTCTCATCCGTTTCGACGAATTCGGCGATCGTGGTAATGCCAAGATCGCGGCACAGACCCGACATGGCAATCAGGAAAGCCCTGCCCTTGTCGCTGGCGGTAGCGTTGACCACATACTGGCCGTCGATCTTCACATAATCGACTTCCAGCGCGTTCAGATATTCGAATGCGGCCTCACCGGCACCAAAATCGTCCAGACAGACTTCGAACCCGTCGGCGCGCAGACTGCCGATCACCTCGTTGGCGCGTTTCAGGTCGTGGATGCGGGCAGATTCGGTAATTTCGAATAGAAGCTTGCCGTTGATTTCCGGGTTTTCCTTGATCAGCGCGCGTAACGACTCGACAAATGAGTCGGAATCGATCGAACGACCGGAAATATTTACCGCGATGGGCAGGACCTTGCCGCGCGTCGCCGCCGATTTCACCCGTTCGATGACCTTGGCGCAAAGCGCCAGATCGAAGCTCGAAATCAACCCGACATCTTCGGCAAAGCAAATAAATTCAAACGGGTTCATCTTGGCCGGACTGTCGGTCAACCGCACCAGGGCTTCGAAGTGGTGCCGCTCGCGGGTGTCAAGCGCCACGATGGATTGAAAAGCGATATCGAACTGGCCGGTCTCGATGGTCGCCTTTACCAGAGCGATGTTTTCAGCGGTCTCGCCCAGTTGCTGGGAAATATTCTTGGACAGCGCCCCCGTGGAGCCGGCCCCGCCACCCCGTCCAACCTGCTGGATCGTATAGAGCAGCGCCGAGGCCAGATCCTGGCCGCTGACATCCATATCGCCGACGCCGGTGGTTTCCGCCTCGACCGCGACGCCGATGCCCTTGGGATCGGCGGCACGGGCGAATTCGGAAATCTGACCTTTGACGGACCCGATATCGACGTCGTCGTCATGCAAGAGGCCAAACTGGTCGTCACTGAGTTGGGCCGCCGAATCGCCTTCCAGCGAAATCGCTTTCAAGAAACTGCCAAGCCGGCGCTGCAGAAGCTTGCTTTCGCCGGGGCTCAACCGTTCTTCGAGTTCCGGCAGGCCCGTCAGGCCGATGATCGTCATTTCGCCCGTGCCGGCACTGCCATCGGGATTTTCGAAATGCGCCTTGACGCTGTCGCTAAACGCCTCCGTGTTCAGCAGGTCGGAGTCGGGCATCCGGTTTTCGGCGTCGACGCCGTCGCGTCTCACATCGGCGGCGCGGGCGGTGAGGAAGCAATGATCGCCAAGGTCGGGAACACCGTATCCGTTCAGGGAAAGCAGAATATTCGCGGCGCCGGGGCGGGCAATGTTGACATTGACGTCTTTGAACCGTTCGCCGGAAGCAGCCCGTGCGAGCAAGGCGCGCAACAGGGGCTGTTCGCCGGTTTCGGCCAGCGACTTCAGTTGTTTTCCGGCCATCTCGCCCGGCGAATAGCCGAACAGATGCCGGGTCGCGCCATTGGCGAATACGATCGTGCCGGACGCATCGGTTTCAAGCAGTGCGTCGGCCGTGCAGAACGCAAAAGCCAGATAACGCGCCTTTTCATAGCGAGCCGCGCCATTGGCCGGTTTAGAAGCTGCTCTGCGAGCCTGGTTTGCTTCACTCATGGTCCAACCATACTCGCTGGACTTGTTAAACCAATCATTTTTTGGCCAGATAATCGAATTTAACAATTTTACGCGGAATTTGAAGATATATCGCCACGTCGCCCTTCCTTGAGGCATGTCTCAATTTGACGCGCAATCACGCTGCTTTGATGCAACATTGAATGATCGAATATCGACCGGCGCACGAACCATTGATTACGCTGCATCTATGTTAACAAAGAACCAAAAATAACCAATCATCGTCACTGCACGCCACGACGAAATGATTGGCGCCGCGCCATCGAATTGAAGACCGATTCCAGGCACTAATCCCGCAACAGCCAGTCGCGCATCAGTGCCGTCACCGCATGGGGCCGTTCCATGGCCGATAAATGTCCGCATTCCTCGATGATGCAGAGCCGTGCCCGAGATATGCCGGCGGCAATTTCCTCGTGCCGCGCAACCGGTGTCGCCTGATCCTGCCGGCCGCAAATTACCACAGTCGGCACGGCGATACCGGCCAGAAGCGGGCGGTTGTCCGGCCGTGCCATGATCGCCTTTTGCTGACGGATGAAGGCGCCCGGTCCGGTGCCGGCAGCCATGTCCATGACGGCATCCGTCAAGGCCTTGTCGTCCAACCGGCCGGGATGCAAAAAGGACGGTAGAAGGCGCGGCGACACCCCGTTGAACTTGCCTTGCTCGGCCAGCGCCAGCAACGGCAACCGTTGGGCGATACGGTCCGCAGTTTCGGGCCGGGCCGATGTTGCCAGCAAGGCCAGTTTGATGACGCGGTCCGCAGCCTGGCGGATAAATTCAAGGGCGATATATCCACCCATCGACAAGCCGGCCAGCGCAAAATGCGGCGGCGCCGCCTCCAGCGCCCGCTCGACCATGGCCGGAAAATCGGCGTCCGCCATCGTATCGACAATAGTGACCGCCGCAATGTCGCCCAGATAACGGCTTTGATGGGCCCACAAAGTCGCATTGCACAGCAACCCAGGAACCATCAGAAGTGGAATTTTTTGCACGACTTCACCGCACCCCTTGATATTCATGGTTAAGAATCCAACTTACATGGCGTTGCGTAACGAATTGAATCGTAATTGTATTGACACTTGCTGGTAAGCCCCTACGATCCGGCACGAATTTTTGCGGCCGGTAACGGCTACCCCGATCCATTGAAAAAATTGATTGAATGAAATTTTCCGATCTCGAACTTGGCGACGAAATTCTGCGTGCGGTTTCGGACGCCGGATACGATACCCCCACCCCGATCCAAGCCAAGGCCATTCCCTATGTGCTGATGAACCGCGACCTGCTGGGTTGCGCGCAGACCGGCACCGGCAAGACCGCCTCTTTCACCCTGCCGATGATCGAGATTCTGGCC
>PTKA01000318.1 GCA_002937525.1 Alphaproteobacteria bacterium MarineAlpha10_Bin3 | reverse complement strand
TCGGCGCGATCTGCGCCGATTTCACGACGCTGGCAGCACTCCCGTACGAAGCCGCCGCGCGGGCCGGCGGCGTGGCGCTGGGCTTCTTCCCCGGTTCGACCATCGGCAATTTCGCGCCGCCCGAAGCCGAGGCCTTCTTGCGCCAGATCCGCGCCGTGCTGGGACCCGGCGGCGCGCTGCTGATCGGGGTCGATCTGAAGAAGGATACCGCACGATTGAACGCCGCCTATAACGATGCGGCGGGACACACGGCGGCGTTCAATTTGAATCTGCTGCACCGTATGGTCGGCGAACTGGGTGCTGAACTCGATATCGGCGGATTCGAACATTACGCCTTTTACAATGAAGCCGAGAGCCGCATCGAAATGCATCTGCGCAGTCTGCGCATCCAGGAAATTCGCGTCGGCGACAGATACTTCGAACTCGATTCCGGCGAGTTGATCCACTCGGAAAATTCCTACAAATATTCGCTCGGTGGATTTCGCGATCTGGCGGGCCGGGCCGGGTTCGACGCCAGCGCCTCATGGACCGACGACGGAGATCTGTTCAGCATCCATTTTTTGCGGGTCTCGGACTAAGCGGATTTACCGGATCGTTTGGTTGGCCAGATCGAGCACCTGTTCGGCCAGAACCGCAAGCATTCGCCATGCGGCTTCGCTGTTTCGTGTCGCTTCTATATCGTCGTAGAAGCTGTCCAGCAGCACATATTGGCAGCCCAGTTCCGCCAGCGCCCGCAAATCGCCGCGCACCTGATCGAGATTGCCCTCGCCGGCGACCCGTGTGTCCTCCGGTTGCGGTGAGCCGGTGATCCGCAGACGTATGCGCGGGCACAGTGCCGGCATGGGTTTTCCTTCGGTTTGCGCGAATTCGCGCAGCCTGGGGATGCCGGTGTCGCGGAACCAGTCGACCCGGATGCGGATCGGGTGCCAGGCGTCGCCGTAACGGACCGTGCGGCGCAACGCGGCGTCGCTGGCGCCGCCGACCCAGATCGGCGGATGGGGCGATTGCACCGGCCGGGGGGCGGTATGCACATCCTGGAAGTGGACGAATTCGCCATCGAAGGACGCCAAATCCTGGGTCCACAACGCCTTGATCGCGGCTAGATATTCGTTGGTCATCGCGCCGCGTTTCTCGAACGGAACATTCAGCGCCGCGAATTCCTCGCGCGCCCAGCCAACCCCGACGCCAAGGATACAGCGCCCGCCGCTCAACCGGTCGATATTGGCGAACGCCCGCGCGGTTTCCAGCGGGCTGCGATAGGGCAGGATCATCACCGTGCTGCCGATCGCGATATTCTGCGTCACCCCGGCCAGCCAGCCCAAAGTGGTCAGCGGTTCATACAGCGGGGCCGGATAGCGCGCCTGCACGTCCGGCGTGACCGCGATATGATCCGAGGTCATCAGCAGGTGATAGCCCAGCGCTTCGGTGAGCTGGGCCCAGCGGCGCAGGCTTTCGGGATTGGCGGAGGGTCCGAAATTGATCAGATTGACGCCGACTTTCATTGTGATTTTCCCCTGATTTTGCCCCACATTGACGCGTTTGGCGCCGGTCACCATAGTAACGTCGAAGCCATGCCGCCCCAATTCACCCTATCGTAACCAGGGAATACATATGACGCGAATGCAGCAAGGGGCGAGGCTTGCGGTCGATATCGGCGGCACGTTCACCGATGTCGTCCTGGAACATGACGGCGGGCTGGAGCAATTAAAACTCCTGACGACGCCGGACGCGCCCGAACGCGCGGTGATCGACGGGGTCAATGCGATATTGGCGCAAACCGGAATCGACGCCTCGGCCGTGACCCTGGCCATTCACGGCACCACGCTGGCGACCAATGCGTTGATCGAACGCAAGGGCGCGCGCACCGCCCTGGTGACGACGGACGGATTTCGCGATTCCATTGAAATCGCCTATGAGCACCGCTTCGAGCAATATGATCTGTACATGGAACGGCCCGCCCCCCTGGTGAGCCGGGAGTGGCGCTTCTGCGTGCCGGAACGGATGGCGGCGGATGGTTCGGTGCTGCTGGAACTGGACGAGGCGGCGGTGGCGGCGCTGGCCCCGTCGCTGGCGCAAGCGGAAATCGAATCGATCGCCATCTGCTTCCTGCACAGCTATGTGAACGACGATCACGAACAACGCGCGGGCGCGATCCTGGCCACATTGCTGCCCGATCTGGCGATCACGATTTCAAGTGAAATCTGTCCGGAAATCCGCGAATACGACCGCATGTCGACGGCCTGCGCCAACGCCTATGTGCAGCCGATGATAGCTGGATATCTAAGCCGCCTGCAATCCGGCCTGCGCGACAACGGGTTCGATTGCCCGTTGTTGCTGGTCATGTCCAGCGGCGGCGTCACCACGGTGGAAACGGCCATTACCAAGCCAATCCGGCTGGTCGAATCCGGGCCCGCCGGCGGCGCGATCCTGGCCCGCGACGTGGCGGTGGAAAATGGTGCTGCGCGGGTGCTGTCCTTCGATATGGGGGGCACCACCGCGAAGATCGCGCTAATCGACGATTTCAACCCGCATATATCGCGCGCCTTCGAGGTCGCCCGCACCGACCGGTTCCTCAAGGGCAGCGGACTGCCGCTGCGTATTCCGGTCATCGATATGGTCGAAATCGGCGCCGGCGGCGGTTCAATCGCCAGCATCGACGCGCTGGCGCGGATTCGCGTCGGCCCGCGCAGCGCCGGGTCGGTCCCCGGTCCCGCCTGCTATGGCGGCGGTGGCGAACAGCCCACGGTGACCGATGCCGACACCGTGCTGGGGCGCATCGATCCGGCCTATTTCGCCGGCGGCAAGGTCACGCTGGACCCGGCGCTGGCCGCCGCCGCCATCGAGCGTCATATCGGCGCCGGTCTCGATTGCGACGCCGTAACGGGTGCCGCGGGCGTGGTTGAAATCGTCGATGAGCATATGGCCAACGCGGCCCGTGTCCACGCCATCGAGAACGGCAAGGACATGACCGGCCGCACGCTGATCGCGTTTGGTGGTGCTGCCCCGCTGCACGCAACGCGGCTGGCGGACAAGCTTGGCATCGCCACTGTGATCGTGCCGCGTGGGGCCGGGGTCGGATCGGCGATCGGATTCCTGCGCGCGCAGATTTCCTATGATGTCGTGCGGACCCGCTATCAGGCGCTGGGCCGCTTCGATGCCGGCATGGTGAATGATCTGTATGCCGAAATGCGCGAAGAGGCCGAAGCCGTGGTCCGCCTTGGCGCACCGGACGAGACCCTGGTTGAGACGCGCGGCGCGTTCATGCGCTATCGCGGCCAAGGCCATGAAATCACCGTCCCGGTTCCCAATGATGTTTTCGCCGCCGAGGATGGCGCGCCGCTGGCGGCGTCATTCGAGGCCGCGTATCGCGAGCTGTTTGCCCGGAC
>PTKA01000317.1 GCA_002937525.1 Alphaproteobacteria bacterium MarineAlpha10_Bin3 | reverse complement strand
CACGCGCGCGCACTTCAGGTGAATATCTTGCCGATGTTTTCTTTGTCATAGCTCCATCCTCTCAAGAGTTGGAGCCTCCGGCAATCCCGGGGCGGTTCAGTCTGGCAATCGACGGCGGCAAGGTTTCCGGGCTGGGCAAACTCGCCTACCACATGGCGTATATGCATCAGGCCGGAGGGCAAGGCGACACCGCCGATGAAAATTCGGTGGCGCTCGCAATTCACACGAACTTTGCACCCGGCCGCGCGGTCATAATCTCGCCAATGATCGAATATGTGACCCAAATAAATGCCGGCGGCGTTGCCGGCGAAGACCGTGATTTCCTGACACTGGCCGGACAGGTTGAATGGAACGGCTTCAATCTTGCCGTGGCCTGGACACGGCGGAATACCGACAAGGCGGTCGATGAAAACGACCGTCAGTTCCAGGTCTCCGTTGGCTACACGTTCGATTTCGGCCTGACCTTCGATGTCGGCTGGAAAATCGCCGAGGAAGCGAATGTGAAAACGCGGACGTTGGGCGCCATCGCAACCTATACGATTGGTTTTTAACCCTGGCTGAAAATCTCGCCAGGCCGGTGATTTTCCAAGCGATTTGAAGGGAACTTCTCGATGAATCAGCACACGAATAGCCCTACGAACCCGATCGATGTATCCAGCAGGTTGTTTCTGCCGGCCACGCTGGCAATCTTACTTGGTGCATTCCTCGTCCTCGGGGCCGGTTTCGCGCACCCCGACATCGTTCACAATGCCGCCCATGACACCCGGCATGCTTTCACATTTCCTTGCCACTAAGTCTGGAGGAACGAGCGATGCTTCGCCGAATTCTAATCACGGCCTTGATATCCGGATTTATCACCGGCATCGGGATATCCATCCTTCAAGAGTTCACGACAACGCCGATCATTCTCCATGCAGAAGAATTTGAAGGGAATGGAAGCGCCGACGCCAACAAGCAGAGCCAAGCGCACGCGCCTTCTCAAATCATTCTGGTCGGTGGCGCTGGACAACACGATACCGAGGCGGAAGCGTGGGCGCCGGCGGATGGAATGGAGCGTACGTTCTATACCACACTGGCTAATGTGCTTGCAGGCACCGGATTTGCACTGATTTTGGTGGCGTGTCTGGCGCTCGGGGGCCAACCCGTGAATGGCAGAATTGGCATTCTTTGGGGTCTGGCCGGTTTCGCCATATTCATTCTTGCACCGGCGCTTGGTCTGCCGCCGGAAGTGCCAGGGGCAATGGCGGCCGAACTCAGTGGCCGTCAGGCGTGGTGGATTTTGTGCGTTGTGGCGACAATGTCAGGTTTGTGGCTGCTGGTATTTCGGCCCGGCATCGCCTGGATTGTCGCGGGACTCGTTTTGATGGCGGCGCCGCACATTTTCGGCGCCCCACAACCCGAACGTATCGGAGGGCCAGTTCCCCCTGAACTCGCCGGGCATTTTGCCGCCGCGTCAATCGTGACCGCCGCTGTCTTCTGGTGCGTTCTGGGTTGGATGTCAGGCACGGTCTGGCAACGATTTGAACGGGGATAGATTTGGCTGCGTCATGGCAAACGACGCACGCCGCCGCCCTCATTCCAACGCCAGCGGATACGAAAGATAGCCCCGGAAGCGGGCGCGGCCGCCGCGTTGCGGGGTTCCGTCGCGGCGCAAATTCGGGAAGCGGCGCAGCAGGCGCCCGATCGCGATCCGCCCTTCCATGCGCGCCAAAGTTATCCCGGCGCAGGCATGCGCGCCGGCGCCAAAAGCCAGATGCCGGTTCGGGGTCCGGGCGATGTCGAGCCGATCCGGGTCGCAAAACTGGGCCGGGTCGCGGTTGGCGGCGCCGATGCACAGGGTGATGAAACTGCCCGATTGCAGCGTCTTGCCGCCGATTTCTACGTCCTGGGTGGCGCGGCGGTTGCCAAGCTGGTTGGAACTCTCGAAACGCAGAAACTCCTCGACCGCGGTTTCGATCAAGTCCGGGTTGTCGCGCAATATCGCCCGCTCCGCTGGATGGTCCAGCAATGCGGCGACCCCGTTGCCGATTAAGTTCGAGGTGGTTTCGTGGCCGGCATTGAGCAGGAAAATACAGTTCTGGATCAGTTCGTTTTCGCTCAACGGTACGCCATCGACGGCGCCCGTGATCAGCGCGCTCAGCACGTCGTCGTCGCGCGGATGGCGGCGGCGCTCCCCGATCAAATCGCCAAGATAGCTGGAAAAATCGGCCACGGCCTGGTTGCCGCGTCGTTCGACTTCCGGCGTGAGGACCGGCTCCAGCGCGCCCAGGATCGCCAGCGACCAGCCGCGCAACGGCCCCCGGTCGGCGCGCGGCACGCCAAGCAGATCGCCGATAATCTCGACCGGCAAGGCGGCGGCGAAATCTTCGATCAGATCCATCTTTCCGCGCGCTTCCGCCGCATCCAGCAGCCCATCGACCAGGGCGGCGAACCGGGGTTCCAGCACGCCCAGCGCGCGCGGCGTGAAGGCCGGCGCCAGAAGCTTGCGCACCCGGGTATGCAGCGGCGGGTCGTTGAAGACCAGGCTGGTCGTGTGATGGGTATAGAGGGGGCTATCGCCGTATTTGGGCTTGAACTCGGCCTTTTTGTCCGAACTAAAGGCGTGGCCGCGATAGACCGCCATGACATCTTCGTAGCGGGTCAGGAAATAGGACCCGTCGGGGCTGCGATGCACCGGGTCGAATTGCCGCAACGCCGCATAGGTCGGATAGGGGTTGTCGAGGAAGGCTGCATCGATAGTGCGCAGATCGAACGCTTTGGCCAGTTGCGGCGCGGAGGTCATGGCGCGCCGCCTAATCGCGCATATAACCAGCCAGTTCGGGACCGGGTATCGAGGTCTCGACATAGCCGAAGGTGCCGCTTTCCCTTGCCTCCCTGGCGGCGGCGACAAGCCCGCTCATCGCGGCGCGGTACAGCGATGTCGCCAGGCTGATGCGCCGCACGCCGGCATCGGCGAGTTGCGCGACGCTGAACGATTTTCCCGGCATCCCGGCCATGAAGTTGAACGGTTTGGACAGCGCATCGCAGACCGCCTTGACCGCCGCCAGATCGGGCAGGCCCGGCGCCATCAGCACGTCGGCCCCGGCGGCTTCATATGCGAGCAGGCGGGCGATGACCTCATCGAGGTCCGGGTGGCCGCGCAGGAAACATTCGCTTCGCGCGGTCAAGGTGAAGTCGAAGCCGAACGACGCCGCGACTTCGGCCGCGGCCGCGATCCGCTCGACCGCCGCTTCGATATCGTAGAAGGGCTTTTTCGCATCGCCGGTGAAATCTTCGATCGAACAGCCGACCAGCCCGGTCCGCGCCGCCAGCCTTACGGTTTCCGCGATATCGGCGGGTTTGTGGCCGAAGCCCCCCTCAAGATCGGCGGAGACCGGCAGATCGACG
>PTKA01000316.1 GCA_002937525.1 Alphaproteobacteria bacterium MarineAlpha10_Bin3 | reverse complement strand
GTTCATGCTCGCCGTGCAATGGCACCCGGAATCGCGCAGCGCGCTGCAATGGCCGCTGTCGCAAGCGATGTTCCAGGCCTTCGGCGACGCTTGCCGGGCGCGCCGCGACGCCCGCATGGCCGCGCCGCGCGCTGACACCCGCGCCGACACCCGCGCCGCCTGATACAATATCGAATATCAAAAGACCGGAGAAAAGCGTTGCGGATTGCGACCTGGAATATCAACTCGGTGCGCCTGCGCTTGAACTGGATCGCGCGGCTGGCGCAAGAATCCAACCCCGATATCATCTGCCTGCAGGAAACCAAGGTGCGCGACGAACTGTTCCCCGAGGACGATATCCGCGCCATCGGTTACCAACATATCGCCTTTGCGGGAATGAAAAGCTACAACGGCGTGGCGATCCTCTCACGGGTTCCACTGGAAAGCGTGCACACGCTGAACTGGTGCGGCAAAGAAGACTGTCGGCACATCGCCGCCACTGTGCCGGGCGGCGTCGAGCTGCATAATTTTTATGTTCCCGCCGGCGGCGACGAGGCGGACCGGGACAAGAACGAAAAATTCGGCCACAAACTCGACTTTCTCGATGAGATGACCGGCTGGTTTTCGAACAACCGCTCGGCCGGCGACAAGATGATCCTGGTCGGCGATCTGAATATCGCGCCGCTGGAAACCGATGTCTGGTCGCACAAGCAGCTTCTCAAGGTCGTCAGCCACACGCCGGTCGAGGTCGAAAAACTCGGCCAGGTGCAGGATTCCGCGCAATGGGTCGACGCGGTGCGGCGCGTCATTCCACCAGCCGAGCGCCTGTATAGCTGGTGGAGCTACCGGGCGAAGGACTGGACGGCGGCGAACCGGGGCCGGCGGCTGGACCATATCTGGGTGACGCCGCCACTGGCCGGGGCGATCTGGGGTGCAGAAGTCGTGTGCGATGCGCGCAGCTGGGAAAAGCCGTCCGACCACGCGCCGGTCATCGTCGAATTCGAGGAATTCTAGGATGACGCAAGCGGGATGCCCCACGGTAATCGGCGTGATTGGCGGCAGCGGGCTGTATGACATTGCCGGGCTGGAGGACGTGCGCCGCGAAGCCGTGGCGACGCCGTTTGGAACGCCGTCGGCGGACCTTGTCTTCGGCACGCTGGATGGCCAGAAGATGGTCTTTTTGCCGCGCCACGGGCAAGGCCATGTGCAGTCGCCGACATCGCTCAACTACCGCGCCAATATCGACGCGCTCAAGCGCGCCGGGGTCACCGAAATCATCTCGCTTTCGGCGGTGGGGTCGCTGCGCGAGGAACTGGCGCCGGGCGATTTCGTTATCGTCGATCAGTTCATCGACCGCAGTTTTGCCCGCGAAAAATCATTCTTTGGCGAAGGCTGCGTCGCCCATGTGTCGATGGCGGACCCGGTCTGCGGGCGCCTTGGCGACGCGCTGGAAGGTGCGGCGGCGGCGCTCGACGCCCCGGCGGTTCGCGGCGGCACCTATCTGGTGATGGAAGGGCCGCAATTCTCGACCCGCGCGGAATCGGCCCTGTACCGGTCGTGGAACTGCGCCGTGATCGGCATGACCAACATGCCCGAAGCCAAGCTCGCCCGCGAGGCGGAGATGTGCTACGCGACCGTCGCCATGGTGACCGATTACGATTGCTGGCATGACGGCCATGACGATGTCAGCGTGGATGCGATCATCGCGGTGTTGGTGGCCAATGCGGAAAAAGCCCGCGATCTGGTGCGCGCGGTCACGCCGATCCTGGCAGGGCGCGGGCAGGCCTGCCATCAGGGTTGCCACACAGCACTGGACACTGCCCTGATTACCGCGCCCGAAGCCCGCGACCCGGCCATGCTGGCCCGGCTCGACGCGGTGGCCGGCCGGGTGCTGTAAAGCCAACCGCCAGCCAGCCGGTTCGCGGCGGCGGACCGGCGAAAAGGCGAAAAGGCGAACTTAGGTTTTTTCCTTGGGCGGATCGATCGGGCCGCCGGCTTCGCGCCAGGTGCCGAACCCGCCTTCGATATGGGCTACCGGCTCCAGCCCCATGCGCTGCACGATTTGCGTCGCCAGCGCCGAACGCATTGCGCCGGCGCAGAAGAAGACGAATTTTTGCCCCGATTCGAACACCTTGCGGTAATACGGGCTGTCCGGATCGACCCAGAATTCCAGCATGCCGCGCGGCATATGCGCGGCACCCGGAATGCGGCCCTCACGATTGAGTTCGCGGATATCGCGGATATCGATGAACAGCACGTTGTCATCGTCGAGCAGTTGGATCGCGTCGGCGATCGGGATCGTCTCGATCTCGGCCATGGCGTCGGCAACGAGTTGCTCGGCGCTGATTTTCATCGTCATGCCAGGTTCTCGGCGTAGAAGGCGTCGGTGCGCTGGCGGGCCAGATCGCGGCTCGGCGCATCGTAACTGCCGCGTTGATCGCAGTTGAAGCCATGATCGGCGGCATAGACATTCACGTCCGCTTCGGGGTGCGCCGCCTTGATCGCGTCCACGTCGCTGAGCGGGATACCGGCGTCACGCTCGCCAAAATGCATCAGGCTCGGGCATTTCAACGTCTCGCCGTTGAACGGAATGATCTGGCCGCCGTAATAGACGACGCAGGCCGACACGCCGTCGATGCGGGTGCCGCACAGATAGGACAGCGTACCGCCCCAGCAATAGCCGACCGTTCCGACCTTGCCATGCCCGCTTACCGCTTCGACCGCAGCACTAAGATCAAGCACGGCGGCCTCGTAGCTGGCATTGTCCTTCAAAGTCCGGCCGGCGGTGATGTCGTCGCCCTCATAGCCCAGCTCCACGCCGCTTTCCTGCCGGTCGAAGACGGCCGGCGCGACCGCCAGATAGCCATCGGCGGCATAGCTGTCGGCGACTTCGCGAATATGCGAATTTACCCCGAAAATTTCCTGGATGACGACAATGCCGCCCTTGGGCGTACCCGCCGGTTCGGCGCGGTAGGCGTCGAATTCATGTCCGTCGCTCGCGGTCAGTCTGATGTTCTCGCCCATATCTTGTTCCCCCCGTCTTGATGTCACTTACACATTGAACCTGAATAGCATGATGTCGCCATCGCGCACGATATAGTCCTTGCCTTCGAGCCGCATGCGCCCGGCTTCCTTGGCGCCCTGTTCGCCGTGGCAGTCGATGAACGCATCGTAGGCTATGGTCTCGGCGCGGATAAAGCCTTTTTCGAAATCGCTATGGATGACGCCGGCCGCCTGCGGCGCGCGGGTGCCGCCGGGGATCGTCCAGGCGCGGCTTTCCTTCGGCCCGGTGGTGAAATACGTCGCCAGCCCAAGCAGCGCGTAGCCGGCGGCGATCACCCGGTCGAGACCGGTTTCGGCCAAGCCCAGCGCCTCCAGGAATTCGGTCTTTTCCTGGGCTGAATCGAGCT
>PTKA01000315.1 GCA_002937525.1 Alphaproteobacteria bacterium MarineAlpha10_Bin3 | reverse complement strand
GATCA
Source organism: Alphaproteobacteria bacterium MarineAlpha10_Bin3 (assembly GCA_002937525.1). Classification (GTDB taxonomy): domain Bacteria; phylum Pseudomonadota; class Alphaproteobacteria; order UBA8366; genus MarineAlpha4-Bin1. Next base: position 3,398 of record PTKA01000315.1, on the reverse strand, counting down.
GGGCCCGCGCGTAGCGTGTCGATCCCGGCGCGGTGAGGGCCGGATGGCGCTGAAACCAGGCCAGAACATCGCGATGTGGCATCGCGTCGCGCATCGCTTCTTCGGCCCGGCGCCGCAGATCCCTCAACCCCGGCCAGCCTGGATTGGATGCGATGAAGTCGGCAATGCGCTCGAACCGCGCGCCGGACCTTGGCGTCTTGTAACGCAGCCAGGATAGCACCTTGCCGGGCAGCTTCTGTTTCGCCGTTGCCGCCAGTTGGGTTGCTTGGTGCCATTCACCCGCTTGCGCGCTGGTGAACGCGGCGCGATAGGCGGCGATATCAGATTTGCTTAAGGCCGTTTCATCCACGCCATGGGCAGTTGCCGCAATCGCGCCAAATCCAAGCCCGGTGGCGATTGCGAAAATTTGACGCGTGATGAAAAAATACCGCATTTCTCAAGCGACAATCTACGTTATGCCAGCGCCGTCAACAATCCGGCTGTGGACAATTTGCCGTTACTATTGCCCACCTCGGCTGGGAGCGGTAGTTTCTGTGGATCGCGGGGTGCCGGATAAGGAGAAATCATCATGCTTAATGGATCGTTGGTCGCGTTGATTACGCCGCTCCAAAACGGGTCGATCGACGAAGACGCTTTCCAGAAATTCGTCGATTGGCAGATCGGCGAGGGAACTCACGGTCTTGTGCCGACGGGGACGACCGGTGAGTCGCCGACGCTCAACCATGACGAACATAGGCGGGTGGTCGAATTGTGCATCGAAGTCACCAATGGCCGGGTTCCGGTCGTTGCCGGCACCGGGTCGAATTCAACCGAAGAAGCGATTTCGCTAACCCAGCACGCCAAGGATGCCGGCGCCGATGCGGCGCTGGTCGTGACGCCGTATTACAACAAGCCGACGCAGGACGGGCTGTATCTTCACTACCGCATGATCGCCGAAGCGGTCGATTTGCCGATCATCATTTACAACATTCCCGGCCGTTCGGTGGTCGATATGTCGGTCGCCACCATGGCCCGGCTGGCCAAACTGCCCAATATCGTCGGCGTCAAGGACGCGACCTGCGATCTGGCCCGGCCGTTGCAGTCGCGGATGGCGATCCAGGGCGAATTCTGTCAGCTATCCGGTGAGGATGCGACGATTGGCGCGTTTCTGGGGCAGGGCGGCGATGGCTGCATATCGGTCACCGCCAATGTGGCGCCGAAGCTGTGCGCGACCTTGCATGAAGCCTGGCAAAAACGCGACATGGACACCTTCGAGGATGTCCGCGACCGGCTGTTGCCGCTGCATGATGCGCTGTTCTGCGAGACCAGCCCGAGCCCGGTAAAATACGCCGCACACTTGCTTGGAAAATGTCAGCCGAACTGCCGGCCGCCGATCTCGCCACTGGGCGAGGCGGGCCAGGAAACCGTTCGCGCAGCCATGGTGGCGACCGGGCTGATGAATTGACGCGATGGCGCTAACTCCCACCGCGCAACGGCCAATCGCACAAAACCGGCGGGCCCGGTATGACTATTTTATCGACGAGACGATCGAAGCCGGAATCGTGCTGGCTGGAACCGAGGTCAAGACCCTGCGCCAGGGTCAGGCCAGCCTGTCCGAATCCTGGGCCGGATCGCGCGATGGCGCGCTGTGGCTGAATAATTGCTATATCCCCGAATACAGCAATAGCGCTCATTTCAATCACGAACCGCGCCGCCCGCGTAAATTGTTGTTGCACAAAAAGGAAATGCAAAAGCTCATGGGCGCCGCGGCGCGTCGGGGCATTACCATCGTGCCGATGTCGCTTTATTTCAACGATCGCGGCATCGCCAAGGTCCTGCTTGGCCTGGCCCGCGGCAAACGCAAAGTCGACAAGCGCCAGACAACGAAGGACCGCGACTGGCAGCGCCAGAAGGCGCGCGTCATGCGCGACCGCGGTTAGCGAGTTCCTCGAATACGTCGTGAAACATGGCTTCGGTCAGCCGGCCGGTATTGGTGTTGTAGCGTGAGCAATGGTAGCTGTCGGCAAGCACAAGGCCGCTCGGAAGTTCGTGAAATACGCCGTGGCCGAAGCGCCAGTCCTTTTGTTTCAGGCCCAGCGCGCGGATGACCGAGGCGTGCGCCACCGTACCGAGCGCCAATATGACGCGAAGCTGCTTCATGGCTTCGATTTCAGCCACAAGATAGGGCCGGCAGGCGTTGATTTCCGCACCGACCGGTTTGTTTTGCGGCGGCACGCACCGTACCGCATTGGTGATCCTGCAACCCGCAAGGGTCAAGCCGTCATCCGGGTCTTCGCCATAGGCGCCTTTGGCCAGTCCGAATTTCAGCAGCGTCGGGTATAGGAGCTGGCCGGCGTAATCGCCGGTAAAGGGGCGGCTGGTCCGGTTGGCGCCGCGCAAACCGGGCGCCAGGCCCACGATCAGGATATTGGCGTCGCTTGATCCGAAACTCGCGACCGGCGCGTTATGCCAGTCCGGCCAGGTCTTTCGGTTGGATTCGCGGAACGCCACCAGCCGGGGGCAATGCGGGCAATCCCGCCCCGGTTCCGTCCCGCAATGTGCCACGCTCAATCGAAAGACGCGCAATTAAACGGTGGTGACGACGGGGTCGTCGTAGGATTGTTCGTCCTCATCGTCATAGTCGCTTGCGGGGTTGTCGTTATGGTCCGCGATTATATCGTCCGACGGGTGGTCGTGGCGGCTGTGTTGGCGGGCGATCACGGCAGCCAAATCGATGAGTTCGATGAAATTGTCTGCTTGGCGGCGCAGTTCGTCGGCGGCCATGGGTGGCGATGATTTGACCGTACTGACGACCGTAACCCGCACGCCTTTTTTCTGGATCGCCTCGACAAGCCGCCGAAAATCGCCATCGCCGGAGAACAAGACGATATGATCGAGCTTGTCCGCCATCTCCAGCATATCGACCGCCAGCTCGATATCCATATTGCCCTTGATCTTGCGGCGGCCGTAACTGTCGGTGAATTCCTTGGTCGGCTTGGTCACCATCGTATAGCCGTTGTAATCGAGCCAATCGACAAGTGGCCGGATCGGTGAATATTCCTGATCCTCGATCAGCGCGGTGTAATACAGCGCACGAATCAGCCGGCCTTTTTCGCCGAATAATTTGAGTAGGCGCTTGTAATCGATATCGAAGCCCAGCGCGCGCGCCGCCGCGTAGAGGTTCGCGCCATCTATGAACAGGGCTACTCTTTCATCATCGTAAATTGGAAGATTCATCGTTTAATACCCGGTAAAATACAAACAAATGGGGCTGACCCAGATAACTAGTTCAAGTACATTCTAACCCATTGCCTTAGGTACAATAATTGAGATGCTGGGTCACTGTTGTTAAAACGCCACTCACATTCCTTCAAATATAGCCCAAATTGCACCTTCGGAACGCCGTTAAATTTACGCAT
>PTKA01000314.1 GCA_002937525.1 Alphaproteobacteria bacterium MarineAlpha10_Bin3 | reverse complement strand
GGCCGCCACTTCTTCAATGTCCATCCCGCCATCCGCGCTGGCGATAAAGCCAACATTCTTCGCTGAACGATCCAGCACTACGCTCAAGTAGGCTTCGCGGGCGATATCGGTCGTGCCACGCGGCGGGCCGGATTGCAGCAATGCCAGGACCCGGCGGCGCGCCGGGGTGGCGCGGAAATCCGGTGGATTGGCGGCCAAAGCATAGGCGATCCGCGGTTTTGGCGGCATCAGCGCATCGGGAACGCTCATCGCCATGCGCAGAACCGCGCCCGGCGGCGCCAGGGTGTAAGCCGCCATCCAATCGACCAGACGGCGGTTCCCTTCCGGCAGCGGCAGCGCATCGAGACGCCCGGCCACATCCTTCAGCCGGTCCAGGGAAACGCCGCCGGGCGCGCCGGGCGCTATGGTCGCCCAGACCACGCCGATCGCCATCCTGGCGCCAAGCGGGACGCTGACAAAGTCGCCCGGCGCCAGCGCCAGCCCCTCGGGCACGCCGTAGTCGTAGGCGTCGCCCAGCGGCAGCGGCAAAAGCACCTTGACCCGCGCTCTGGCGCTGGGGGATACCTTCGCTGGGGACGGAGAATTCATGAACCCTGTCTAGCATACTTGCCGGCAAGGCAGACCCGCGCCGCCGGTTTGTGTTAAGGTCAGGCGACACTGGAGATACGCATGAAATTTTTTGTGGATACCGCCAATATCGACGAAATTCGCGAACTCGCGGATACCGGACTGCTCGATGGGGTGACGACGAACCCGTCACTGATCGCCAAGACCGGGCTTAATTTTCTCGATGTCGTGGCGGAAATTTGCGCAGTGGTCGAGGGGCCGGTCAGCGCCGAGGTCGCGGCTATGGATTTCGAGACCATGCTGGCCGAAGGCCGCAAGCTGGCCGGGATCGCCGATAATATCGCGGTCAAGGTGCCGCTGACCCGCGACGGGCTGAAGGCCTGCAAGGTGCTGTCCCAAGCCGGCACGATGGTCAATGTGACTCTGTGTTTTTCGGTCAATCAGGCGATCCTGGCGGCCAAGGCGGGAGCGTCGTTCATTTCGCCGTTCGTCGGCCGGCTCGACGATATCGCCGCCGACGGGATGAATTTGATCGCCGAGATCATGGAAGTTTACGCCAATTACCCCGATTTCAAGACCGAGGTCCTGGTCGCCTCGGTGCGTTCGCCGATGCATATCGTCGAGGCGGCGAAAATGGGCGCGCATGTCGCCACCGTGCCGCCGGGCGTATTATGGGCGATGTTCAATCATCCGCTCACCGACAAGGGGCTGGCCGCATTCATGGCGGATTGGGAAAAAACCGGGCAGTCTATCCTATGAACCCGTTGACGATCCCAAGGCGGCAAAGATGACCCAAGAATCGACCAAATCCCGTGAATCCGATCTGAGCGACGCCCTGGTCGCCGGGTTTTTGCGTAAGAACCCGGATTTTCTTTCCCGCCATCCCGGACTGCTGCGGTTTCTGGTTGCGCCCGACAGGGAACTTGGCGACGGGGTGAGCGACATGCAGGCCGCCATGATTCGCCAACTGCGCGGCGAGGCTGCCCGCCTGAAGGCGCGCCAGGACGATATCGTTCTGACCAGCCGCGCCAATCTCAGCACCCAGGGCCGGGTGCATGAATGCGTGCTGGCGGTCCTGGCGGCGAAATCCCTGGAACAGGCGATACAGATCGTCACCACCGATTTTGCCGTGATGCTCGATCTGGATATCGTGACGCTCTGCGTCGAGACCGAGGCCGATGCGGCAATCCCGGTCAAAACGCCGGGATTGCGGATGTTGTCGCCGGGCACGGTCGATGCGGTGATCGGCGAGAGCCGCACCGTCGTACTGCATGAATACGTGGCCGGCGATCCGGAAATCTTCGCCGGCGGCGCCGCCCTGGTCCGTTCCGCCGCCTTCATCCGGCTCGCCATATCGGACGGGACGCCACCGGCGCTGATCGCGTTTGGCGCCCGGCGGTCCGGCAAGTTTCACGCCGAACAAGGCACCGAACTGCTGCAATTCCTTGGCCGCGTGACGGAACGCTGCATCCGCCTGTGGCTCCTGGATAAGCCGTAAGGCGATGGCGCTCCTGGTCGCGGCGCCCGATCTTGCCGCCGTGATCGTGCAATGGCGGCGCTGGCTGACCCATGAGCGCCGCCTGTCGCCGCACACCATCGGCGCCTATGAACGCGACCTTCGATCGTTCATAGCGTTTCTGGCGCCCCATCTGGGCGAAGCGCCCGGACTGGCCGCGCTGGCCCGGTTGCGGCCGGCCGATTTTCGCGCCTGGCTGGCGCGCCGCGCCAATGATGGGTTGGGCCGGGCCTCGATGGCCCGAGCATTATCGACCTTGCGCGGATTCTACGGCTGGTGCGAACGCAACGGCCACCTCGCCAATCATGCAATTCGCTCGGTGCGGACGCCAAGACTGACACATCGAGTACCCCGGCCATTGCGCGCCGAGGATGCGCTCGAAATCGTCGCGCGGACCGGCGCGCTGGCGAGGCAGCCCTGGATCGGGTTGCGCGACATGGCGCTGTTCAGCTTGCTGTATGGCTGTGGCCTGCGGATTTCCGAAGCGCTCGGCTTGAGCGCCGCCCAGGCGTCCGCCACCGATACCCTGACCGTCACCGGCAAGGGCGGCAGACAGCGCATGGTGCCGGTCCTGCCGCTGGTGCGCGAGGCCCTGACCGCCTACCGGGCGGCCTGCCCCTACCATCTAGCCGCCGACCAGCCGCTGTTCCGCGGTGCGCGGGGCGGAAGGCTGAACCCGGCGGTGGCGCAGCGCGCGATGCGGGCGGCGCGCGGCTGGCTCGGCCTGCCCGATACGGCAACACCGCACGCGCTGCGCCATTCCTTTGCCACCCATCTGCTGGCCGGTGGCGGCGATCTGCGCTCGATCCAGGAATTGCTCGGCCATGTCTCGCTGACCAGCACGCAACGCTACACCGAAATCGCCGATACGGCCCTGCTATCGGCGTATCGCAACGCCCATCCCCGCGCCCGGTGAGCGGCATGGAAGCGCGGCTCAAGACGGAATTGTGGGTGAAAGCGCATATGCGGCGCTGCGCCGGCGAAGCGGCACCAGCCTTCGTGCTGCACCACGGCGACGACGACAGCGGCATGGTGTTGCTCAAGATCAACACGCTGGGGAACGGCTGCAAGGTTCTCACGCAGGCGCGCGATCTGGACTTTACGGCCGTTATCGATGGCGGCGACGAGCGGCACGACATTCGTGGCCGGCTGCCAGGCATCTTTGGTTTCAACGCGGTCTATGGCCATCTGCCGGTGGGCAAGAACGAAGCCGCCCCAAGTCTGGATATTGTCGGTGGGGCGGTCGCCTCACTATGTGCTGCATACCGGGCGATGGTGCGGCGCAAGAAAAACGTTACCTTCGTGGACCTCTTGTTTGACCAT